>NZ_JARVSL010000036.1:0-73622 GCF_030209215.1 Pseudomonas sp. efr-133-TYG-23
GGCAAGCCCGCTCACCACAAAGAGCCTTTTCATCACACGGGCGCTCGTCCTATGACATGCCTCTAAACCCGTCGAAGCTTCAGAGCCAGGCGGCGTCCCATAACGAAAAATCCCCAACCCGCTCTACCAGGCCGGCCCGCAGCGGATTGGCAATGATGTAGCGAGCCATCTTGCGCACATCGTCCTGCGCACGCACCGCCCTGTCGTGATAACCGGGCTGCCAGACGCGCTCCTTGCTTTGGCGGCGTCGGTTGATGGTCAGCGTGCTTCGTGACTTCACGCGCCTTATCACATCGGGCAAATTCCGCTGCTTCAACTCAAATAGCCAATGCACATGGTCTGGCATGATCACCCAGGCCATGGAATCGACCAGTCCCAGTTCATGCGCCTGCCGCAGCTCGGCAACCAGCAGCCGACCCAGGTAGAGGTCAGTAAACAGAGGGCGACGGTGGTTCACAACGAAGGTCACTAGGTAGCTACGTCCATGTTCCGAATAGCGACCGTGACGCAGGCGATGGGATTGAGGGATGAAGCGCATTGCGTTGCTCTATGTGACTGTTCTGAAGAGCTTTAACGCTAGCCCGAGATGAGTGACGAGCGCATGTCAGTTGATGACCGGATGTATCCAGACTTGCTCGCCTACAGCCCGGCAAGCTGGCCGTAAGCAGCGATGCCCTTTCTGTTGAGCAGGCTCGTTGTGGTGAACGGAACTTTTTGTGCTGACCGGGGATTTTGTGGTGAAGGAGCTTTTGTGCTGACCGGGGATTTTGTGGTGCAGGAGCTTTTGTGCTGAGCGGAGCTTTTGTGGTGAGCGGGCTTGCCCCGCGCTGGGCTGCGAAGCGGCCCCAAAACCGGCAACGCGGTGTACCTGAATCAACGCGGCGTGTGTATGAGGGGCCGCTTCGCAGCCCAGCGCGGGGCAAGCCCGCTCACCACAGAAAGCCTAAAGCCCGCTCACCCCATCAAGCTCTCTCAATCCAACAAGGCTGTTCATAGCAGCAAGCCCGCTCAGCACAAACAGAGGTTCGGGTGTCGTTTCAGGAACCTTCGAAGCTGAGGGGGCTCACTAGTTGGGTCGCTCTTTTTTTGCTGAAAGGACTCCGCATGCCTTCCACTCCGCTAGCGCTCCCTGAGCACGGCCCTATCAAACGCGAGCTGAGCCTGCGCGCGGTCGTCACCGGTACGCTGCTCGGTATCCTGCTCACGCCTTCCAATGTCTACGCCGGGCTGAAGATCGGCTGGTCGTTCAATATGTCAATCATTGCCCTGCTGGTCGGCTACGCGATCTGGCAAGGCCTGGCCCGGCGTTCGTCCCAGGCGCTGCCGTGGACGTTGCATGAAAGCAATATCAACCAGACCGTCGCCTCGGCCGCCGCGTCGATCATCTCCGGCGGGCTGGTGGCGCCGATTCCGGCCTATACCTTGCTGACCGGCAACCAGTTGGACGCGTTGCCGATGATCGCCTGGGTGTTCTCGGTGAGTTTTCTGGGGATCTGGATCGCCTGGTACCTGCGGCCCTCGTTGCTCAATGACGACGCGCTGAAATTTCCCGAAGGCATGGCCACCCTGGAAACCCTGTTGCACATCTACAACCATGGCCGCGAAGCCGCGACGCGCTTGAAAGTGCTGCTGGGCGCTGCGTTGCTGTCCGGGCTGGTCAAATGGGTGGACACGTTTCTATGGACGCTGCCGCGCTGGTCGCCGAGCGCCCACTTGGAGCGCCTGACCTTCAGCGCCGACCCATCGCTGTTGCTGGTGGGGTTTGGCGGCATCATCGGCATCCGCGTCGGCCTGACCCTGTTGCTCGGTGCCGTGCTCGCCTGGGGTGGGCTTGCGCCATGGCTGCTTGCCGAAGGCTTGGTGATCGTGCCCGCCGGTAGCACCGGCCCGCAGTTTGCCGCGCTGGTGGAATGGCTGTTGTGGCCGGGCGTGAGCCTGATGGTGTGTTCGACCTTGGCGTCTCTGGCCATTCGGTTGTGGGCGCTATATGCGTCCAGCCGCTCTACCGGGGCGCAGGCTTGGCGTGTGCCCAAGCCCGGTCCGGCCGCTGGATTCGTGCTGGCGATTGCCTTGGTGGTCAGCCTGCAGGCGCTGTTGTTCGGCATCAACCTGTGGATGGCGCTGCTGACCATTCCGTTGGCGATCTGCCTGGCCGCGGTGGCCGCGCGCGTGGTGGGCGCCACGGGTATTCCGCCGATTGGCGCCATTGGGCAGTTGTCTCAGCTGAGTTTTGGCATCGTCGCGCCGGGCCAGGTGCCGATCAACCTGATGAGCGCTAACACCGCAGGCGGTTCAGCCGGGCAGTGCACCGACCTGATGAATGATTTCAAGGTGGGCAAGGCGATTGGCGCCACACCGCATAAACAGGTGATCGCGCAAATCCTGGGGATTTTTATCGGCAGCATCGTCGGCGTATTCGCTTACCTGGCGCTGATCCCCGACCCACAAGCCATGTTGTTGACCGAGCAGTGGCCTGCTCCGGCCGTCGCCACCTGGAAAGCCGTGGCGCAAACCCTGACCCATGGGCTTGACTCGTTGTCGATCAGTATCCGCTGGGCGATTGGGTTGGGCGGCGTGATCGGTGTGCTGCTCGGCATTCTGGACAGCACCTTGCCCGCGCACCGTGCGCGTTACCTGCCCAGTGCCGCTGCGTTGGGCCTGGCATTCGTACTGCCGGCGTCGGTCTCGCTGATGATGGCCCTCGGCGCCGTGCTGACCTGGCTGGTGAGTTGCCGTTGGGCGAGCCTCACCGAGCGCTTTGCAATCACCGCTGCGGCGGGGTTGATCGCCGGGGAGAGCATCACCGGGGTCGGCGCTTCGCTGTGGGCAATGGTCAACGGCTGAGGTCGATACGGCTCGGCCTGCACCGAGCCGTTCTATGCGCCTCAGGCGATCTTCACGTTCATGGTGATGTTCGCGGTGAATACCTTCACACCGGCCTCATCGAAAATATCCACCGGCACGACCTTGTCGCCAGCAGTTTGCCAATCGATCCCCTCACCTTGAGCGACGGCGCGGATGTTCGACTTGGCCTTGGCCAGGTATTCCACAGTCATGCCCTTGGGAATCCACTTGGCGCCGGCGGGGATGGATACGTCGGTCATCATGCCGCCGGCCAATTCGGCGGCGTTGCACAGCGCGATCGCGTGGACCGAGGCCAGATGGTTGGTGATTTCCTTACGAAACGGCACGTTGACCACCGCGTGGCCGGGACGCAGCTCGCTGATTTCTGGGGTGATGGTGCTGAAGTACGGCGCCATCTGACACGCCAGGTTGCTGAATGCCGACGGGCCGACGCTGTTGAACATGCTGAGAGCCTGACTCATGGAACGATCCTCCTGATGGGTTAACAGAATAATATTCTGTAACAGAACAATATTCCGTTTAATTCAGGGATGTCAAGCCGTGCCTTCTCTCGCGGCCGCTGTACCTTTAGACTCCGCACATTTGGCGAGCCTCTTCATGCAAGCACCCGATCTGATCGAGCGCGCCGTTCCCGGCCGGCGCAGTGAGCTTAAGCGCGGCATCTTGCGCCAGGCCCTGACCTGCTTTAACGAGGCGGGGATCGAAGCGACCACTATCGAAACCATCCGCGCCCGCTGTGACACCAGCGTGGGCGCGATCTATCACCATTTCGGCAACAAAGAAGGCATCGTCGCCGCGCTGTTTTTTGCTGCGCTGGACGACCAGGGCGCACTGCGCGACCAGCACTTGAGCAACGCCCACACGGCCGAGCAGGGCGTGGCGGCGTTGGTGCGCAGTTACGTTGAATGGGTGGATGCCGAACCGGACTGGGCGCGCTTTGTGTTCCAAGGTCGCTTTGCCGTGGCCAACGGCCCGTTCAAGGAGGAATTGCTCAGCCGCAATCAGCAACGCAACCGACAACTGAGCGAATGGATGACCGGCGAAGGTCGCCGCGAAGCGTTCAGCCATATTCCTGCTGAGCTGCTGCCATCGCTGATCATCGGCGCGGCGGAAAGCTATGCGCGGGCCTGGTTGTCCGGGCGCGTCAAGCACAGCCCCACGGCCTATGCCGACCTGCTGGCGCAGGCGGCCTGGGCATCGATCATGCACACGTCTCATTCAGACGGTTGATGAACGGCACTCGGCCGCGTTGGCGTAGTCTGTTGCTACACACCTACTGTCGCCCGCGGAGTTTGCATGATCACTGTCCACCATCTGAACAACTCGCGCTCCCAGCGCATCCTGTGGCTACTGGAAGAACTGGGCCTGCCCTACGAGATCAAGCGTTACCAGCGCGACCCCAAGACCAACCTCGCGCCGCCTGAACTCAAGGCGGTCCACCCACTGGGCAAGTCCCCGGTGATCGAGGACGGCCCCCATGTGGTGATCGAGTCCGGCGCCATCGTCGACTACCTGATCCGCCGCCACGGCCAGGGCCGCTTGCAGCCCGATCCGGCCAGCGCCACCTATGACGAATACGTGCAATGGCTGCATTTCGCCGAAGGCTCGGCGATGTTGCCGTTGATGCTTAACCTTTATGTCGGCCGCCTGGGCGAGGCCGGCGCGCCGTTGCATCCGCGTATCGAATCGGAACTGGCCAACTACCTGGGTTACCTCAACGACGTGCTGGCGCGCACCCCGTACCTGGTGGGTGAAGCCATCAGCGGCGCGGATATCCAGATGAGTTTTATCGGCGAAATCGCCCAGGCCCAAGGCAAATTACAGGCTTACCCGCATCTGGCGGCGTGGCTGCAACGCCTGCAAGCGCGCCCGGCCTACCGCAAAGCGGTGGAGCAGGGTGGCGAGTACGCGTTCGCCAAATGACCGTGTGATGCAGGCGGCATTGTCGGCGAAGAATGTTCAGATCCACACATCATTCGTCGCCGTGCGATCGCCGCCTTCATGCCCGGTGTTCAACACGCCACGCGGCTCGATCATCAGCAACCGGGCTTCGCCCTCCGCAGCCGTGCGGTGCTGCATGCCACGCGGCACCACATACAGCTCACCTGGCGCCACATACACCGGCCCGTCCGGCAGATCGATGCGCAAGGTGCCTTCGAGCACCAGGAACGCTTCGTCGGTTTCCGGGTGGGCATGCCAGATGAACTCACCTTCAATGCGCACCACTTTGAACTGGTAGTCGTTCATTTGCGCAACGACCCTGGGGCTCCACTGTTCAGGGATAAGCGAAGCTTTGTGGGCGAGGTTGATCGGTTGTGCGGTGGGGTTTGCCTGAGCCATCACGAAGTCTCTGATCATTTATAGGATGACCAGACTATCGACGCGATGGCCACGCGGGCTTGCACGATTGTGCGCGTCAGCGCACCCGCGTGCGGCTCTGCACCGCCAGGTCCAAGGCCTTTTGCATGTCCAGGCGGGCCGAGCGTCCTACGTCTTTGTCGTCAAGCCGGTAGTTGCGCTCCGAGGGCAGGATTGGCGCGGTGAGGTCTTGGGCGTCGCTGCGTTCGAAATCATGCTGATCACCGATAGTCATGGCGCTACGGCGCAGCAGCATGCGCAGTTGTTCGGGCTGCAACTGCGGGTTGATCGATAGCATCGCCGCCGCGAGGCCGGCCACCATTGGCGTCGCGTACGAGGTGCCGCAATGCACGGCGCCTTGTTCGTCGGCCCCCGGCGTCGAGGCGTGGGTGCAGGCTGCGGCGGTGATGTCCACGCGCATGTCCACGTTCGATGAGCTGCGGGTGACCGCATAGCCTGGATCATCCACCCCCACGTCAGTGCGTTCGCTGCGCTGGTGCCCGCCCACCACCAACAGTTGCTCGGTGATAAACGAGGAGGGCAGGCGATAGTCATCGGTGCCGGAGAATGCCGAGCCATTCCCCGCGGAATTCACCACGATCACGTCGGGATGCTCCTTGCGCAGCCACAGGAAAAATTCCTCCAGCAGTTCCTCGTAGCCGCTCATGGCGATGCCCGAGCGCACCAGGGAATCGACCTCCTTGCCGTTGACGTCTTGAGTGCCGACGCGATGGATACCCCAGCTCCAGTTCAGCACCCGCACGCCGTCCTCCACCAGGTTGACCGAGGCGGCGATGTTGGCGGTGATGCCGGCGTCGGAGTTGCGGTCAACGATGACCTCGAAGCCGCCGCTGGCTTTATCCAGACCGCTCAGCAAGCCCCGGTTGCCGCCCTTGTCCCAGCGCGCCGCGAGGATGCCGGTGACGGTAGTGCCATGGCTGTCGGGCTTGGAGGTGTCGCGAGCGAACACGCAGGTGCGCTTGCCCGTGCATGCGCCGAGGTCGTCGGCGAAGTCCGCGGTGTCGAAATCCACGCCGCGTTCGATGACGCCGATGCGAATCGGTTGTGGCGTGATCGGTGTGTGGTGCCCAGGGATGCGCCGCTGATAGTAGGCCACCGCGTCGAGAAAACGGTTGGCGGCCCACTCGTCGGAGTCCGGCGCAGGTTTGTTCGGCGTGGCCTGTGGCACGGCCTGCTCCTGTTCTTCAGCGCCCGACTCTTCGATCACCACCGCATCTACCCCGGTCTCGCTGCCCAGGCGCAGCACCAGCGCGTCACGCTGCATCAGGTCTTTGGCGGGCAAACGTAGCTGGTAGACATTCAGCGGCGCAATGGCACCGACCACCGTCGCCCCGTATTTACGGGCCAGGCGCTCGGCTTCCTGGCGGCCGTTCTGGTCTTCCTCGATCAGCACGCTGACCAGGTCCACATAGGTGGTCAGGCCGTCCATGTTCTTTGCCACTTCATCCGGTCGGGCGGCCACCACATGGCTGTGGCGCAGAGTGAGCCATGCCGCGTTACTGGTGCGCGGGCCGTCCTCCAGCCATAACGGGCCGCTCTGGTAGTGGCTGCTGTCGAGGCGCAGGCGCAGGGTGTTGCCGTCACGCACAACGGCTGGCGCGGGCAGGGCCTTACCCGCCAGTTTCAACTGCGGCGTGGCAGCGCCCAGCCCGCGGACGCTGAGGCACCAGTCCTGCTCGCGGTTTTCCAGCAGATCGCCGCAGCGCTTGAGGTTTTCCAGGCGCAGGGGCTCCTGGGCACAGGCGGCTGCGCTGGCGGCCAATGTGAAGAGGGTTGCGAGGGCGGAGGATTTGAAGGGCATGGGCCAGGTTCTTTGCCGGGAGGTTTTGTTCCGACTACCGCAAGGTGTGCCGCGTTCCAAGACTTTGAACTCCTGCGGCGCCGCTTGGCTCCTATTTCGTAAGGTTCTGCACCAGGGATGTCGCGATGACCGATCTACACCTGCCCGCCGGTAAGCCCGGCACCGTCTTTGAAACCGACCTGCCGGCGCGGCTCGACCGCTTGCCCTGGGGCCGCTTTCACACCTTGCTGGTGTTCGCGCTGGGGATCACCTGGTTGCTCGACGGCCTGGAGGTGACTTTGGCCGGCTCAGTGTCCGGCGCCCTGAAGGCCAGCCCCGAACTGCGCATGAGCAATTTCGATATTGGCCTGGCCGGCGGCGTGTACATCGCTGGCGCCGTGCTCGGGGCGCTGTTGTTCGGCTGGCTTACCGACCGTCTGGGGCGGCGCAAACTGTTCTTCATCACCTTGTGGCTGTACATCGGCGCCACGGCGGCCACGGCGTTTTCATTCAGCTTGGAGAGCTTTTTGCTGTTTCGCTTTCTCACCGGCATGGGCATCGGCGGCGAGTACACCGCGATCAATTCGACCATTCAGGAGTTCACCCCGGCGCGTTATCGCGGCTGGGTCGACCTCACCATCAATGGCACCTTCTGGCTGGGGGCGGCGCTCGGTGCGGGCGGGGCCATTGTGTTGCTCGACCCCAACGTGGTCGGCGGCGATCTCGGCTGGCGCCTGTGTTTCGGCATCGGTGCAGCCCTGGGTCTGATCATTCTGGTGATGCGCCTGTGGCTGCCGGAAAGCCCGCGCTGGTTGCTGATTCACGGCCGGCACGACGAAGCCCGGCGCATCGTCGAAGGTATCGAAGCCCGCCTGCGCGACCAGGGCCACACACTGCCGGCGGTCAACAGCCCGGCTTTGCGGTTACACCCCCGCGATCACACGCCCTTGGGTGAAATCTTTTACACCCTGTTCGTCAGCTTTCGCCGCCGGGCGCTGGTGGGCATGACCCTGCTGACCGCCCAGGCGTTTTTCTACAATGCGATCTTCTTCACCTACGCGCTGGTCTTGACTGACTTCTACCAAGTGCCCGCCGAACAGGTTGGCTGGTATGTGCTGCCGTTGGCCCTGGGCAATTTCTGTGGGCCGCTGCTGTTGGGGCGGCTATTCGACGTGATTGGCCGGCGCGTGATGATCAGCCTCACCTATGCGGTGTCTGGCGTGTTGCTGGCCCTGAGCGGTTACGCCTTTGCGCAAGGCTGGTTCGATGTGACCCAGCAAGCCATAGCGTGGATGGTGATCTTCTTCTTCGCCTCGGCTGCGGCCAGCTCGGCCTACCTGACCGTTGCCGAAACCTTTCCCCTGGAAATCCGCGCGTTGGCCATCGCGGTGTTTTATGCCTTCGGTACCGGGCTGGGCGGGATTATCGGGCCGACCCTGTTCGGGCAACTGATCCAGACACAGCAGCGTGGCAGCCTGTTGATCGGCTATCTGATCGGCGCCGCATTGATGTGCGGCGCGGCGCTGGTGCAGGCGATCTGGGGTGTGGCGGCGGAACGGCAAGCATTGGAAAGCGTGGCCAGGCCGTTGTCACAGGCCAAGGATTGAAGCGCGGCGGGCGAGTCAACGCCGCCGGCGCGATTCAAGCCCTTCGAATATTCCCATGCCCACCAGCATGGCGAGTACGAACACTAGCACCTGCCACTGCCCCGTCAGCACCAGCGCTATCGCCGGCCCGGGGCACAAGCCGGCAATCGCCCAGCCCATGCCGAACAGTAGGCTGCCCAGCACCAGGCGTTTGTCGATGCGGCTCTGCGTGGGCATCTGCATAGGCGCGCCCAGCAACGATACGTTGCGCCGTCGGGCGAAGTAGAACAGCACGCCGCTGACCATCAGCGCACCGCCCATCACCCATGCCAGCGAAGGGTCCCATTCGCCTGCGAGATCCAGAAACCCCATGACTTTGGCGGGATTGGTCATGCCGCTCAGGTACAGCCCCATGCCGAAGATCAGGCCAGCCACTAACGCCGTTAGTCGACGCATGTTCAAACCCCCAGCCAATGGCGGATCACATAGACCCCGACAAAGCCGCTGCCCATAAAACACCCCACTGCCACCATCGACCGTGGCGACAACCGCGACAGCCCGCAGATCCCGTGCCCGCTGGTACAACCGGCGCCATAGCGCGTGCCGATCCCTACCATCAACCCTGCCGCCACCAACCCAAAATCGCCGACCGGAAACGACGAAGCCGGCAGTTCACTGAACAGCGACCACAGCCATGGAGAGACCAGCAGGCCGGTCAAGAACAGCGCTTTCTCGCCACGGCCCTCGCCATGGCGTGACAGCAGGCTGCCCAACAACCCGCTGATACCGGCGATGCGGCCGTTAAACAGAATGAACAGCCCGGCCGATAACCCAATAAGGGCACCGCCGAGCAGGGAGGACCAAGGGGTGAAATCTGGGGAGAGGGTCATGGGGTAGGACCAGTGGGGGGAGGGTGATGTACCGCTAGCATAGTTTGGATGCTTGAGCCTGTGAAAGCTGGCTTTCGGTCGCATCCTTGAGACGTCGCCAGCAAATGGGACCCTCGCGATGACGGCGCATCAGCCCCCGGCCTCAAGCGCAGCGCCGTAGGTTCAGCAAGCCTGCGCCACCAACCCATTACTGACCCTGCGCCCCAACACCAGCACCGTGGCGAAGCCCAACACCACCAGCCCCGTAGCCATGCTGAGCAGCACCGAGCTGCCCATCTGATCAACGATGCGTCCACCAAAGAACGAGCCCAGGGCGATGATCACCTGGAACAAGGCGACGAACAGCGGCATGCCGCGCTCCACGTCCTTGGGGGCGACGACGAACATCCAGATACTCGCGCAGGCCGGAAAGGCGCCGAAGGCGAAGCCCCACAGGGCGATCAGCATGGCGGCGCCGGTCAGGCCGGTGGCGAAGTACGGGAATAGCGCGGTGCTGGTGCCGATCATCAGCGCCACCAGCAACAAGGTGTGGCGCACGCTGCGGTTGGCGGCGAAGCCGGCGAAGATATTGCCCATCACGCCTGCCACGCCATACAGCAATAACAGCGAGCCAATGGTCGGCCCGTCGAAGCCGGAACTGTGCTTGAAGAACGGCGCCACATAGGTGTACGCGGCAAAGTGCGCCAGGCCGATCAGCAGCACAGCGATCAAGCCGACCCGGGCCTGTGGGTTGATGAACAACGCAGGCAGATCACTGATGCGAATGGCTTTCTCCGGGGTGAGTCGCGGCAGCAGGAAGATCTGCGCCAGCAGCACCGGCACGCCCACCAACGCGGTGACCAGAAACGTCATGCGCCAGCCCATCAGGCCGCTCAGCCAGGTCCCGACGGGCACGCCGAGCACGGTGGCCAGGGTCACGCCGACCATGATGATCGAAGTCGCCTGTGCCACGCCGACCCCTTTGGGCGCCAGGCGTCCGCTCAGCGCGATGGCCGTGGCCCAGAAGCCGCCGATGCTGATGCCCAGTAACACACGACCGAACAGCAACAAGCTGAAGTCGCTGGCATAGGCCACGACGGCGTTGGCGATGATCATGATCAGCGTCAGGCCGATCAGCAGATAACGCCGGTCCATCGCGCCGATACTCACCGACAGCAACGGCGCGGCCAGCGCGGCCATGATGCCGGGCAGCGTCACCATCAGCCCGGCGTGGCCGGCGCTGATGCCTAAGTCGCTGGCGACGTCATTGAGCACCCCCACCGGCAGAAATTCGCTGGTAACCAGGGCGAAGGCACCCACGGCGACCGACAGAATCGCCAACCACTGTTGTTTGACGCTTTGCTGATTATGTTCGGGAAGGCCACGAGGGGCCTGGCTGGCGCTTGGCATAGGTTGGGTTCCGGGAGAGGGCCGACTGAAGTCAGTCGACGGGGACGCGGGGAGGAAAGTGGGGGCGATTATAGGAAGCCGGTCTGGCGATTAAACAGGTCGGTGGTTCGATAGTGATCATCACTGCAATTAATGCGCGCTGCTCGGGGAAGCGCTCTAAAGCGATAACGCGCAAATGTTTCGCAAACATCAAGGCGGAACGTACGCAGTTGCCAGGCCACTGAAGCCGTTTGCTTCAAGCACCCCCACAAGAGGTAATCGACGCGCCGATGTCTGGCATTCAGCGTACGTATCAATAAATTCAGGACCTGATGTATCCCGAGCGCGCAGAAGCCCGGCGAGCCCAGACGGTGATTTAACTTCGCCGGGGGATGGGTTTTCTGAGATAACGCTGGCATGGCCCTGAATTATCCAATAGGTTCTGGCTTTATTGTCCTGCGCCATCAACTCCTTCGGAATTCGCCCCATGCTTCTGCGTTCCAGCCTGTTATGCCTGTGCTTGTTCAGCGGTCTGTCTCAGGCCGCTGTCGACTGCTCCGCCCTGGCGGAAACAATCTCCGGCACGGCGCCTGAATTTCATCCTGCGGTGCAGGGCAAGGTTATCGGCACCGGGCGCGCGCATTTTCATACCGCGCCGGATGAGGCTTGTGCCAACAAGAAGCTGTTCGTTATCCCCGGTGACGGCCTGACGGTCTACGCCATGCTGGAAGACCAGACTTGGGTGCAAGTGAACTTCGTTGCCAAGGATGGCGAGGACTACACCGGTTGGCTCAAGGCAGACCGGGTTGAGATTGGGGAGGCGTACGGCGCGCCGTCGGACGAGGTGGAGTGACCGGCGCTATGGAGGGCGCGAGCAGTCTGTCCAGATAACGCGAGGAGCTGTGCAATGGTGAAGGACTGGAAGGGTCAGGTCGCGCTGGTGAGTGGCGCTGGCAGTGAGCAGGGGATTGGCCTGGCGATTGCGCGGAGGCTGGGAGCGGCGGGGGCGAAGCTGATCATCACCGGCAGCAGTGCCCGCATCCACGAGCGCGTCGCGCAATTGAGCGAGGAGGGTTACGAGGTACAAGGGCGTGCGGCGGACCTCACCCAAGCCGATCAGGTCGCGCAATTGGTGGCGTGGGCTGAGTCGTGCTGGGGGCGAATCGATGTGCTGGTGAACAACGCGGGCATGGCGATGCAGGGCGACGCCGAAGCTTTCGCTGAGGTGGCCAGCATGAGCCTCGATGCTTGGAATGCGTCAATCGCGCGCAACCTGACCACGGCGTTTTTGCTGACCCGCGCGGTCCTGCCGGGGATGCAGCAGCGTCGTTACGGGCGCATCGTACAGGTCAGCTCCACCACCGGCACCCGAGTCAGCAACCCTGGCGAGGCGGCATATGCGGCGGCCAAAGCCGGCATGGTAGGGATGAACATGAGCCTGGCGCTGGAAGTTGCGCCCTTTGGCATCACCGTGAATTCGGTGGCGCCGGGGTGGATCGCGACGCAGTCCAGCACCGCCGAAGAAATCGCCGCCGCTCAGTATGTGCCCGTGGGGCGTGCCGGCAGGCCGGATGAGGTCGCGGCAGCGGTGGCGTTTCTGGCGTCGCCAGAGGCCAGCTACATCACCGGCGAACTGCTGGTGATCGACGGCGGCAACTGCCTGTCGGAGAACAAAGGCCCGCGTTGAGGTTCAGGCAAATGCCGCCACCATAAACGCCTCAAGCCCTTGCTCCTCAAGGATCTCGATGGAGAAGTGCCCGAAACGCTTGGGCAGCCAGATGATGCGCGTACCCGACGGCGATTGCAGGTCCTCCAGGGCCAACGGTTGGCCGTTTTCGTCCTCGGGCTGCACACCCTTGGCGACCAGTTCGGTGTAAGCCACCTCGATGTCCGGCGTGGTGTAGCAATGCCGGTAAATCATGCCCTCACCGTGAGTGTCCAACAGCACCCGCAGGTTGCCGGCCAACGGCTGTACCAGCATAAAACGCTCTTGGCCCATCAGCGCTACCGCATAGCGCACCTGCAGGCCGCCGCGTTCCCAGACCTGGGTCGTGGAGATGCGCGCATTAAGAATGTTGGCGTAATAAGCGCACGCCTCGTCGAGGTCCTCGACCAAGATATCGACGTGACTGAATTTCAGATCCATTGCTGGCCATCCGGCGAAAGAGGGAAGCCCACGACAGTAGCCGATTTGCGTGTCCCACAACACCTTGTGCCCACTCTAGGATTCAGCCCCCGGCGGATGACCGAAATACGCCTTATAGGCATGGTTGAAGTTGGCAGGGTTGGCGTAGCCCAGGCGGTGGGCAATCTGCGCGACGTGCCATTTGCGCTGGCGCAGTAGGGTGCGCGCCAGTTCCAGGCGTTGTTGGCGCACGTAATCGAGCATCGACTGGCCGTACACGCGGCTGAAGGCGCGTCTCAGGGTGGTTTCGCCCACGCCCAGTTCCCGTGCCAGCGCCAGCGTACCGGGTGGGTTCATCAGGTTGGCGTCGAGCTTGAAGCGTGCCTCGTGTGCCAGGTCCGAATGGCTGCGCAGCGGGGCCATGGGCTTGGCTGGCTGCGGCGCCAGATGCGTCGCCAACTCGACCAGCACGGCCAGGCTCAGGCTTTCCTGATTCAGCCGCTCCAACGCCCCTTGGTAGGGCGAGTGATAAAGGCGCTCGAACAAACGCCCGACGGCGCGACAGCCATGCAACTCCGAAAAGTGCATGCCATCGTCGAGCAGCCTGGCCAGCGGTTGAAGTGACGGGTCTTCTTCGGCCAGTTCGCGTAGATAGTCGCCGCCGATGCGCAGCCCCGCCATGCGCGCACGGCTGCCGGCAGGCATCTGGTCCATGGCTTCCATGCTTTCGCTCAAGCCCAGCACATGGGGCGCGCCGGGGGTGTATTGATTGAGCCGACCGTCCACCCGATGCTGCCATTGCCCACCCAGCACCTGCACGATGCACACGCTGTCGGGTAGCACTTTGTGGATGCGCAACGGCTCGGGAAACTGCAAATCGCAGTCGAAATATTGCACATGTGGCCGCACCGTCTGCGCGCGGTAATGGCCGATCGCGCTGCCCATGACCTGCCGTGCGCTGTCATCGAATACACCCGCCTGGTCCAGGGCCTCCGGGTGATCGAAGCAGAAGTGGGTGTCCAAGTAGGGGTTGCGGCGGTCCATTGGCAAAAGCGTCCGTTAGAGCTGGTGGGCAGCGTTGCATGATATCGACATCTGGCAGGCCGATCAGTTGTTGTGAGTCACGGCCTTATTGTTGTGCGCCACGGCCGGCCCGCTTGGCAGGCGGCCAAGCGTTGATTTCAATGGTCGGCTTTGAACTGTCGAGGAAGCCGCAAATGTTGATGTATCGCAAGTGGGCAGCGCTGATGGGCTTGGTTCTGGCCGTGATCGCGGGGCTCGCCCATGCTGACAATCGCCCGGAAGTCGCGGAAAAAGTGCTGGCCTATGCCGGTGAAGGCGGCGTGAAAGTCTGGACCCTGCGTATCGGTGCGCGCAGTGACAATCAGGCGCTGGTGCAGCTAGAGAGCGTGGACCATGACTGGAGCATGAAGATCCAGAAGATGGCCGTGGAAAAGACCAGCAAGGACACCCGCTATTCCACCACCGTGGACGGTCAGAAGTTCGTGGTGCTGGTGCTGCAACAAGGTTGGGGCGAACTGTACTTGCCCGGCGAGTCGCAGACGCTGAACGTCGGCTATGACGAGTTCCTGTCCAGCCAAGGCAATGCACAGGCCTTTTTGACCGATTATTTGCAGGCCAACTGAGCCATGGGTCGATTCGCGCGGTGGTCATGGCCGCTGACGATGTTGCTGCTGCCGCTGGTATTGATGGGCTGGGCCAGTGTGCAAAGCGGGCGTGTCGATGACGTGCTGCGCGAAGCACAGAGTGTCGGCAGTGACTATGCCTGGCTGCGCGTGCGTCAGGTGCTGGCTGGGTTGGCCTACTGGCTGGCCCTCGCCGCATTCGTGGCCGGGCCTGCGACGTGGCTCAAGCTGCGGCTGGATGCCTGGCGCGCGCTGAAGTCCAGGGATTTTCTCTACCACCGCCTGTTTCTCTGCTGGCGTGCCTTGGGGCATTGGCTGGCGGCGTACACGGGGCTATTGGTGGGCGCATTGGCCCTGAGCCTGTTGTATGAACTGAGCTGGGGCTGGAGCCACTTCAAGGCCGGTGGCTGGTTCATGCTGCTGGTAGCGGTGCCGGTGGTTGCCGTGCTGTGGGCCGGATGCTTGCTGATCGGGCGTCTGCGCCAGCAATGGCATGCCCTGGATAGCCCGTCCTCGGCGTTTCTGGGGCAAAGCATCGGGCGCGACAAGGCTCCGGCCTTGTGGGCGTGGATTGAACAACTGGCCACCGCCACCGGCGCGCCGGTGCCCGACCATATCGTGGTGGGCATCGACCAATCGTTTTTCGTCACCAGCGTCGATGTGCTCTTGCAACCGGCCGGCGACTCGCTCAGCGGGCGCACCCTTTACCTGCCGCTGACCTACCTCTCGACCCTGAGCCAGGCCGAGACGGCATCCATCATCGGTCATGAGCTGGGCCATTTCAGCAGTCGCGACACCGAGCGCGGCAGCGAAATCGGCGCGCATTTCAGCCTGATGTGCCTGCACTGTGCGTTTATCCGCGCTGAAGATGCCGACCCGGCCTGGATCGAGCGTCCGGCGATCTGGATGACGCAGCGTTTCCTGCACCACTTTCAACTGGCGGTGCATCACTGGGGCCGCGCTCAAGAACTAGTCGCGGATCGGGTGGGCGGCAACATCGGTGGCGAGCGGTTGTTCTGCCAGGCGTTGTTACGGGTGATCGCGCTGGACGCTGAAATCAATACGCTGCTCAGCGAGCGTCACCCCAATCTGATCCAGGCCCTGGCCGACCATCTGCGTCATACGCCGCTGCGCCTGAACGAGGCAGCACTGGATCACGCCATTGCCCACCCTTTCGATACGCACCCGCCGACGGCATTACGCCTTCAGCAACTGGGCGTCACGCTGGATGAAGCCCTGCTGGCCGAGGCCACCCGTGTGCCCACCGAACACGACCGACACTGGTTCAGCCAGCTCACCCGTACGGCGTCGTCGGCTGCCCCACAGCCTGTATCACCGCCGATATCAACCGTCCAAGGAGAATGACCATGACCCAACCCACCGATCCGCTGGCGGATCTCGCCGGCGCACTCAGCCAGGAATATGCCGACTCCCGCGACGCTCAACGCGAGCGTGCGGTTGCCGAACTTGAGCAGGTTATCCAGCGCGTACCCGAGCAGACCGAGTTCACCAACTCGCGCCGGTACAAGGTGCGCGGCCCGCTGTTTTTACTGATTTCCCTGGCGCTGCTGGGGTTCGCGCTGCACCGGGGCTCCACCGGCCTTGGCGTGTGTGCCGCAGTGATGGCCGTGGTGTTCGTGCTGCTCACCTGGCAGCACCGCAACGCCGGGCAACACGCCTTTATGCGCCTGACCCGCCGCCAGTTGTTTGTGGACACCCTGAGCGCGCCGGTGGATCTGGTGGACATTGTCGATGTTTCCATCAGTGAGGAAGGCTGGCTGACGGTGCAGAAACTGATTTTGCGTGCCGATGCGCCCCTGCCTGTCCATCGCTCCGCGCGACAGCTGTTCGGCAACCAGGCCCTGGCCCTTAAAAAGCCCCAGCCGCAGATCCGCATCCAGTCCGCCGGCCTGATGCAGGACGGCCGCACCCTGGACTGCGACCAGATCGCAGAGATCCTCAACGCCTATTGCCAGGCCGCCCATGCGCAACGTCACCTCGATGCGTTGCGCCAGGAAACCCAGCGGGCTTGATCGGTCCGCTAGCGCAGCGGCACATACACATCGGTCTGCCATTGATCCTGCGGCGTCTCGGGGTAGACGCTCAGGTAATGGAAGAACAGCGGGTGGTCGCGAAGCTCCTCGCCGCTGGCAGGCAGCCAATCGCGGTAAATCGGATAGATGGTTTCGCCGATATGATCCGGCGAGCCCACATGCCGCACCACCACGCAGCGCCCGGCAGGAATGATGCGCGCATGCACGCCAAACCCATTCGGTGCCACCGCCTCGTCAATCTCGCCACAGATAGCAAAGCGAAACGCCTCGGGCGCAGTGGTATCGGGGTTGTTATAGGGAATGCCAAACGTGCGGCTCGACGCCACCGGCGACTGGCCGCTCTGCTTGCGCCATTCGATAAATCGACTGGTCGTCTGATTGACCAGCCCGGCGGGCCCGCAATGCTCAAGCGCGGCCACCTGGGTTTGGGGAAATTCTACGATGCGTAATTGCATGATGATCGTCCTGGAAAAGTGAGGGATAGCGAACACCGCATTCCAGGTCTGCCAGTTCGGCGCCTTCCTGAACGCACTCGGCGCCATACCGAACGCCCGCCGGAACGCCCGGCTAAATGCCTCCGGGCTATCGAAACCGGCACTGAGCGCGGCCTCCAGCACCGAATAATCGGCAGCGTTTGCCAGGCTATGGGCCGCACGACGCAGGCGCATCAGGTGCACATAACGCGACACCGGCACGCCGACGAACGCGGTGAACTGTCGATGGAAGTGAAACGCCGAAAAATTCGCCACCCGGCTCAACGTATTCACCGACAGGTCGCCTTCGAGGTTGGCCTGGATGTAGGCGAGAACGGCGTTGAAGCGCTTGGTATAGGCGAGTTGAGTCGGCGTCTCGGACACTGGGAGAAACTCCTGGAAGGGCGGTCGGCGATAGAGTCGACTATAGCGGGGCGCGCGTGCCTAGCCGGGTTTGCTCAAGGTGCGATTGGGGTAATCGTCGTGCCTAGCAATCTCGCTGAGCCAGGCCAGCCGATTGTTCAATGCTGGCAAGAAAAACCTGGGTCTCGCGATTAGACCGCAAACAAACCACCCGGCAAGCAGAGGGCGCATTCGCGGCCAGTTGTTGCATCTTGGCCCTTGCTGATTTTCGCGTGCGCCACATAAACCCAAAGAAAGCCGGCAAATTCCCCCACTGCTCGGGGCAGTTCTCCGGCAGATCAGGGCGAGAATGTCCGCGTCCCAAGAACGTCCTGAGCACGACGCGCCAGAATCGAAGCGCCGCCGAACGATCAATCCATATCAATAGATCTGCGCGCGCGACCCGATTGTCCCAAGTCGCTGAATGACCCCCTTCGAATATCCAGCACTCACGCGCCTCGACTTCATGACACAAGCGCGTCTTCTCGTCCCCGCTGCGTTCTACCCAACCGGGTTGCCAGTGGATGGTATCGATATGAATCACCGGCAAGCCCGTACGCTGGCCAAGCTTGCGCGCTAACGTACTTTTGCCGGAACCGGGTTGACCGACGATCATCACGCGCTGCATTGAGGCTCCTTTTGGGTTGAGCACGTTGAGTGGTGGGTGGGGGATTTTGCGTTAATGGGGGTGTGTGTCAACAAAAGGGAGGTTGGTGTTGTGGGGGGCGTTTGACCAATATATGGCGGTTGGGAAAGGCAGCGTTCGGCCATTAGCTGCCGGAGTCAGCCGTTGCTTAGCTGCATGATGTGAGTCGCATGGGCGTCTTCAGTTCGAAAGCAGCAGCCCGTGATTGAGGAATCAAGCTAGGCTTAAGCAAGCCTCGCTATGAAGGATGAAAATCCTCGAAATAGGAGTTTCCGCCGGCGAAACGTTAAAGGAAAGAAAATAGCCAGCGCTCCTATCACCATCAGAACTTCAGGAATAACCGATGCAACATCTGATCCTTCATTTCACTCATTCCATCGAGGACATTGTCCCGTGGTGCAACGTTATTGAAGAACTCAAGCCACAGCTTGCTCGGAGTGGCGTAGGTCAATTCGATAGCGATGACATGGCAATCGATGGCGGCGACTGTGAGGCTATATTTCGAGGTTTGGATGCAAAACAGCTATTGGCCGTCATCCTTCCGCATATCCAAAACCTGGATTTTCTACAACAGCCAACAACTAAAGTGGAGCTTATCTTCGGAGAGCTTGGCAGTTCTTCTGAGCGGCAAATTTTCATCTTAGCTGACACTAAGTGGGTACCGTCTGCTTAGGGTCGGTTTCAGCTGGTCACGCAAAGTGATTCCGGTAATGCCCACGAATTATTTCAAAGACCCCATCGTCGAGACTGCCTTGTTGATTACTGATTGCCTGAATTCACCTCAATTGAAGTCACCCCATGTACGGTGGGTGGGAAGGTAATCGTCCGCTTCGAACCCTTGCAGCTCGAAGCCCTCGATGTGAAACGTCGACCAATGCCATATTGACATCATCAATTAAATGTTTATCTTTCTAAGATGGCTATCTTTTTCCTCGCATTAAGGGACTAAAAAATGTCTAAAGACAAGTGGAACTTCAATGATTCGTTAAAATCATTACAAAAACTCATAGCGCCTGGAGTTCTTGGCCTACATAACAGTTTCGAAGTAACAGAAATATTCGGATTCATCAAAGGCGAAACACCAGTCAATCTGATCACAATAATCGTGGCGGAACAAAAATTATCTTTGGCAGATGATGGCGAATCTTATCTTACAAATAGCCTTCTAAAAATTAAAACTTTGAAGCACTGGTCATTTGGCGTAAAACGTTATACAAAAAGTGCAGAGACCCTGATTGAGGCACTTGTAACATTAGATGCAAGTGGAGTTTGGAAAGGCTCTAGCAAAGAGTTGAGAACTGGAAATTTAACGGCAAAGCCACCTGAGTTCGCACCATCGGATTCAGCTCAAGAAATAATAATAAACAACATACTTAAAAACAACTATTGGAACGGCTCTTACTTTTTTGAATGGGCCGACTCAGAAAAAAATTCGCTATTCGAATTTTTTGAAGCACCTCAAAGCCTTCAAGAGCTGTCTGAGGAGCTAAAAGCGGCGCTACCAATCAACCTTGCGAAAATCTCGGACCGCTTAGGAAACATTATTATTCAACTACCTGTAACAGCCGTTGCCTCTTCATTTAGCGGACCCGCCGACCGATCTGAGTTTAACGTAGATGTAGAGTGGCTAGAAGGGATAACGCCTCGCCCTTTACGCCTTGTTTTATATCGAAAATACGATAAGATCGACGCGGTTTTCCGCTCCTTAGAAATAAAATCCACTTCAACAACCATATCAACACCAGATGGCCCTGGTGATTACTCAGCATACTTATGGGATGATGAGAACGAAGTTTTGATTAGTAGCACTGGAGCGATGAATTTCATAAATAACATCGACTTAGGTATCCACCTAATAGAGAGTGAACCAAGAACATTTATACGCCGCACGGGCGATGATATCATTACAAAAGAAGTTTCGTTAATAACACTTCAGACCAGCCGTATTGGGAATAAGCCGAACCCTAATGAGGAGTGGGCATCAAAGCGGATGTATACCGAAGAAATCCGCAGACTAAAAGACCAGCGTCGTTTCGTTCAATATAAGCCGTTACCTGGACAAGAAACCGCAGAGAGAGATCGAGCTTTATCGGATGTTCGCTGGCTCATTAATACTCATGGAAAAGAAGCAGCATGGCTCTGGGATCCGTTCTTAGACATGAATGATGTGTTAGATACTTTGTTTCATTCAACGTTTTCATACGTAGATCTCCGCGCTATTTCAGCGGGAAAAGAACCACCAGTATGCTCTTGCACCACACCAAGTCCCGAAACTTTTGTTCAAAGCCAAAAACTGATATTACAAAGCGCAAATTGCAACAAAAGAGGGCTTCGATTTGAGTTCAGAGCACGCGTTAATTCCAGTGGATGGCGATTTCATGACAGGTTCCTTATTTTTCCAAATAAAAATCATGGCGCGCTTGCCTGGTCTTTAGGAACATCTGTTAATAGTTTGGGAAAACAGCATCATATATTACAGCGTGTAGATGATGGGCAGCTCATCATGGATGCGTTTCTTGAGCTTTGGCATACCTTAAACAAGGAGGAGCAACTCATATGCAAAATTTAAGGAGCGATAACAAAATTTTGAACGCCATAACCGTTTGCCCGATGACCTGCAACGAGGCACCTCCAGTAACACTATTAAATGCCATCAATCTACTAGGAAAAAAATCTCTTAATGCTCTTTTCTATGATCACGATACTCTAGAAGAACTAACACACGAGTTTGCCGAGGACTTTAACTCGATCTTTAACTATATCCTAGATCAAATAGAACCTACACCCGAGCAATTTCAAAAATGGACAGCCATGTTCGCGTGGTTTAAACGAACACTGAAAGAGTGGACTCATAAAGAAGATCCTAACGAGTCAACTTTGACATCTTTATTATTGATTGCGCAGTTTTGTCAAAAAGAAGAGTCATTTTGGAAGGGCTTACCGAGCGAAATAATAATTAGCGATGCGCTACTGCGATCTCTTTCAAAGCTACTAGCTGGGCTGGCGATCCCGAATTATGAAACAGCTTCGCTCGAATGGCCTCAATTAAGAGATGCGGAGCGTTCCAAGGACTGGGTCGCTATGGATGCCGCGCTTAGGAGCTTGAGATTTCCACAACCTACTATCTTCCAGATGCAAGTTACTGATATTTTGAGCACATATTCCCCAGGCACACTAGAGGAAGCCATATCAAGTCAACACCAAGTTATCATAGCTTTACAGCAGCAGGAACTTCTAACTCTGAACCAAAGCTTGAAAATCGGAACCGACACAAAAAACCCTTTAATTCAATTCACAACTTTACTAAAGGTTCTCTCACCAGAAGCGCAAGAATTATCATCTGAGCAATATGACGCTACCGCCTTCCTTCAGAAGTTAAGTCAAACTCCACGTGAGTGGTCCTCAGCATTAGCTATGCTGGTTAGTTCCCCACGAAGATCTGCACACCTTCATTCAACTATAGCAAGGGTTCTCGCGAATGGCAGCACATCAATACAGCCAGCGTTTATTAAACATCTAAATATCATTTCTGATGGAGGTTTGCGTACTTGCGTAGAGAGGCAAGCGGTGTCAGCCCTCCTTAAAGAATTTCATAAAATTGCTCCCGAGAACGTTCGTCTTTTTCTCTGGCAAGGACTACATGAGAAGTGGATCAATTGGCGGTTTGGCACGAGCAACGAACATACATCTCTACATGAATTAAATCGGTCCTCAATTGATTATGCCTGCGTCGGATATGCAGTCGAATGTATAACCGAGGCCGAGCTAAAACTTAAAATTGAAAAAATCGAACAAAACCTCTCAACTTTGCACCATCAATGGTTCCGCTCTGTAGTGCCCTGCAAGAGCGAGTGGTTCGTATTGCTATCGCAACTTAAAATTTACAAGCATGCTAGCAAAGTTAGCCTAGACGATGACTGGGTTTTTAATGATAGCGCTTGGGACTATGACACACCAAATTTTCCATATATAAAACTCAAATGGGGATAGTTTGAAAAAACAAACACGACCGTCTCACAAAAAGTCAGTATCTCAGCTGGCATCGCTCCTCCTATTGCGTCTTTTGTGCGGATATCAAAGTAGAAGGCAATCCCAGCCAAAATATTATTACAAGGGAAATGCCATAGACTCACCTAGCAGAGGGGGCAGCTCTGCTAGGTGAATACTGCCATCTTCTTATTGTAAGCGCTTTTTAAACAATGGCCTGCCGAAAGGAGTTCTTTGTGTAGGCCGGTGGTGGGAAGCCACTTAAGAGGAGTTCGGACGCCCTAATGTGTCTTGATCCTCACAGCAGAGCTAAATCGCTTGCGACATCCGACTGCTTTTGGCCGATTTCTGCCCGTCACAAAGAGCTATATCTGCATACGGTCCTTTGTGAGTAAACATATCAAGACAGTGGTGGTTCACCTTGGACTCTTCTTCCTCGCCCCCTGCAATTGCTGCCTGTTCAACCCTGAACCAGGCCGCAGTTCAACACCATAGGTCCGGTCGACCTGTGGACGCGTGGAACGACCCGCTGTGCCTTTCAGTCTACCTGTACCTATTCATCGGTAAGGTATGGCGCAATGGATAAGACAATCACCGTGGACCAACTGGCGACCACTGACCTCAGATCGGTCAACGAGATATGGCTTGGCGACACGCATACGCAGCTGTGTCTATGGCGTGGTGAGCAAGTGTTCACCCACGAGATGCTCAGTGAGGGCACCCACGATCAGAATGTTCGGCGCCTGTGCTTGCAACTGGTCGATCCTGACGATCAGGCTGCGGTGGCCCGTGTTGAGGTGATGGTGCGCGAACGGCTGGTAAAAATGGGCAAGGAGGGCGAGTTTTATCCGGCGCAAGAGGCGGACACTTATCAGTAATCGCGCTGCCGCTGAGCAATTGGGCGGGCCGGTCATGGCCGAAACTTTGGGTTTGTCCAAGAGCCAGCGGGTAGCCTTCATCTCTCATCACGCAAAGCGGATCAAGCTTGCGCGCTGAAACGCTGTGTTGCGCGTCGCTCAAACATGGCGTTTTCCGTCTCCTGTGTGGCCCGCTCGCCTTTGTAGGACAGTTGCAGGACAAAAGAACGGTCCTTCATCGCCGTTAAATCCGACGGGTCGTAATCCCTCAGAAGAGGCGCCAGATCAATGGTTTTGGCGAAGTTTTCGTTGGTCAGGCTGTAATAACCCATGCCCGACCAAACCGAGTCGGCGTCCACCGTATCGATAATGGCGTTGCGGTAAGCCACCGCTGCGGTTTTCATAGAAAGGGATTGATTGAGCAACTCTGTGAGACGCTTGCTCTCTTCGCCGCTGAGCTGGCTGGCCGTATCCTGCACTGTCAGGCGGCCGTCAGCCTCGACGGTGAAACCATACTCTTTGCTCGCCAGGTCCGGCGCGATACCCGACAACGTGGACACGAATGCCTTGAAAGAGGCCTTCAACGTGTGAAACGCCCCGTTGGAAATTTCAGCGAGTCGAGGATATTCCGACGATTGCTGGCGACCGACCCAGGTATCGACAATGTCCACCGGTTCAACCGTTGTGCTTGCTGATTCACTGGGATGATAGATCGCTGCCGGGGCGGTGTTTGCCAACGTCTGTTTCGCGTGATCAGTCAGGGGCTGAGCCACGAGCTTTTGGTCGGAAGGTGCGAGCTGGGTGCTGGCTGGCGCCAAGTAGGCTGCGCTAACGGAAAGGTTCATTTATCGCTCCATGATGTGTCGTCCTCTTCCAGAGTATCGACGGCTATGTGCCAAGCTTTAGCGCATCGATGCTAAGGGGGCGCCAAATGGGGCCATCTCATTATTTCCATAGATGGCCCTCTGGCCCTGCTATCGCTCTGAGATTTCGCTTAGCGGTGTGTTGGATGCAGTCGCAGCGATCAATCATCGGGCAGAGTTGAAAGGGTAGCTTTTTCCATAGAATCGGCCGAAAACAACCCATCACTCGGCCAACCCGTTTACCATGCGCCGCCGGCAGTGGTTCCACGCGCTACCGATCTTTTCCTTAATAGGTACCGCAATGTCCATCGAGCACATTTCCCTCCCCAAAGGCGTCGGCCCACAGGCCGCCAAGCTTCTTGACGCCATTACCGGCGCCGCCACCCATGAAGAACTCAACCGCGCCGGGGGTAAAGCCGAAGGGTTTGTGCTTGGGCTGGAAGCCAGCAAAGCGATCAAGAGCCAGGTCGCCGAGTCGTTGTATGTGGCTTACGACGACGCGGCGAGCCATCGGACGGATGAGTTGAAAGGTTAAGCCGAGCAGGGCGCTTCGCGGTCGAGGAGGCGGGCGGTGAGCAGTACGCCGAGTTCGCTCAGTTGGTGGATGGCCAGGGCGATGTCGCGGTGTTTGCCGCTGAGGTCTTCGGACAGGTCGAGCAGCAGCGTGCTGACGCTGGTGAAGGTTTCGTAGCTGTTGGTGATGAGGCTTTCGGTGCTGGCGTCGGGGGTGACGCTAAAAAGAGGGGGTGAATCTGGCGTGACTTTGTACATACAAGATATCCCGAATGATGCCGTCACCTTGTCGCTACTAAACGATGGGTGGCAGCTGTACGCAGGTTAGTAGACCGGTGGATATCTAAAGCCGGCGCGCCCGGAGGCGCCCTACGCACAGCCACCATCAAGTTCAGACGCAATGTCTGAATGATGTAACTCATGCACTTTTCGATACCCAACTCAGGCTACTAAACCCGGTCCCTGAGAAATTCAGCGACCGGGCAACCTTAGAGACGGCCACCCCAGCGCACAAGCCGGCGGATTCTGACGCAGGCGTAGGCAAGGGAGCAAGGCGTCGCTGGCTATTCGGATTTAGCCTTCAGACGATTTTCGCCAACACCTCCAAGCTTTACGGTCAGAACCCCTGGCTGACACTGACCCCACGCATGATAAAAAACCGTGGGTCGATCAGCTGTAGGCCCTGCTCACCTTTCACGCGGCCGACCGTCACGTGGTAGGTCTTGGGCGCTTCGGAAAGGTTTTCCGGATGGCGCGTGAGTTTTGCCAGGGCCGGGGTTTTGGCCCAGGCAGCCACGGGCATCTGGCGGATGTCTAGGGTGACCACCCAGGATTTGTCCACAGCGGCACCCATCGGGTCAGGGTTGGGGCTGACATCCTTGATCTTGGCAATTTCGTAGCCTTGGGAATAACAGAAGCCCGGCGCTTGTTCGGTGTAGGCCGTGCGACCGGATTCGGTGAGGCTGTAGGTTTTGTCGCTTTTGGCCAGGAGGCCGGCGTCGACCAGGGCGTCGAACGCCGGTGCGTTGCCGCTGGAAACGCCGGCGCTGAAACTCTCGCTCAAGGTCACCGGGAAGCTCTTGAACATTGGCGCGCTGATGCAGGCAGGGCCTTGCAGCCGGGGTTGCAGCGCCGTTTGGATGTCCGTGTCGGACGG
The DNA here is from genome assembly GCF_030209215.1 of Pseudomonas sp. efr-133-TYG-23. Classification (NCBI taxonomy): domain Bacteria; kingdom Pseudomonadati; phylum Pseudomonadota; class Gammaproteobacteria; order Pseudomonadales; family Pseudomonadaceae; genus Pseudomonas; species Pseudomonas sp. efr-133-TYG-23. The sequence goes on from NZ_JARVSL010000036.1 coordinate 25,591, forward strand.
GCTGTCGCTGCAGGCGGTGAGCAGCAGGGCGCTGGCAGTGGCGAGGGCCATGGCGTTGAGTCGCATCGTTTTATCCTTGACGATTGAGGGCGTGTCGGCACTGAGACTGTCACATTGAGTAAATGTTTCCGCCATTTACGACGGTGCATTATTGTGGCCGCCTTCGCCCGAATAACCAGTGCCGTCCGCAGGAGCGCCCATGACATTGACCGTCGACACGTTTATCTCCCTGGCCATGGCCAACCCCCTCAATGCCGAAATCACTGCACGCCTACCCGACCTGGGTGTGGCGCAGTGCATGCTTACGGCGGGCTGCCTGTTCCAGGCGGTGTGGAACCATCAAGCGAATCGACCGGCCGATCAGGGGGTGAAGGACTACGACGTTTTTTACTTCGACCCGGACCTGTCCTACGAGGCTGAGGACAGGGTGATTCGGGCGGCGCAGGGGTTGTTCAAGGACTTGGAGGTGAATGTCGAGGTCAGGAATCAGGCGCGGGTTCACTTGTGGTATGGCCAGCGTTTCGGTCGGCCTTACCCCCAGTTGCACTCGGCCCGCGACGGCGTGGATCGTTACTTAGTGGCCGGCACCTGCATCGCTTTGGAGGTGGCGACGGGCGAGTTGTATGCGCCTTACGGGTTGCAGGATGTGGCCGAGGGCGTGCTGCGCATCAACCCGTTGCACACAGAACCCGCGTTGTTTGCGCAAAAGGCCCTTAGTTATCAGACGCGCTGGCCCTGGCTCAGGATCGTCGCGCCCGGTTCAGCCGAGTAGGCCACCCAGCACGGCGCAACCTGCCACCACCAGCCACGGCGGCAGCTTCCAGGCCATCAGGGCGACGAGTGCGAGTAACGCCAGGGCGAAGTCGTACAGGTTGAAGATCGCGCTGGTCCACACCGGGTGGTACAGCGCCGCCAGCAACAGGCCAACCACCGCCGCGTTGACCCCTGCCAATGCGGCCTGGGTGCGGGGGCTGTGGCGCAGGCTCTGCCAGAAGGGCAGCGCGCCGAAGATCAGTAAAAACGACGGCGCGAAGATCGCCAGCAGGCATACCACGCCGCCGATCCAGCCGTTGGGGGGCGCATGCATCGAGGCGCCGAGGAAGGCGGCAAAGGTGAAGAGTGGGCCGGGCACGGCTTGTGCGGCACCGTAGCCGGCGAGGAATACGTCGTTGCTCAGCCATTGCGGCGCCACCACTTCAGCTTGCAACAACGGCAGCACCACATGGCCGCCGCCGAACACCAAGGCGCCGCTGCGGTAGAAGGCGTCCACCAGCGCCAGACTGTGATGGGGCAGCCCCTGCGCCAGCGCCGGCAGGCCCACCAGCAGCACGGCAAACAGCAGCAACCACAGGGCCCCGGCGCGTCGGCTGAGGGGGATGGGCAGTGCGTCGGGCGCAGCGGCCAGTGCAGGTTTGAATAGCACCAGACCGGCCAATCCAGCGGCGGCGATCACCCCCACCTGCGCCCAGGCCGAGGGTTGCCACAGCACCGCCGCGGCCGCGAGCAGCATCAGCAGCACCCGCGCTACGCCCCGGCACAGGTTGCGCGCCATGCCCCACACGGCTTGGGCGACCACTGCCACCGCGACCACCTTGAGGCCATGCAGCACACCGGCGGGCACGGCCGTACCGTAGTGGGCCAAGCCTAGGGCAAACAGGATCAGCAGCAACGCCGACGGCAATGTAAACCCGGCCCACGCCGCCGCCGCGCCGCCGTAACCGGCGCGGGTCAGGCCCAGGGCGATACCGACCTGGCTGCTGGCCGGGCCGGGCAAAAACTGACACAGGGCGACCAATTCCGCGTAGCTGCGCTCGCTCAGCCAGCGCCGCCGGGTCACAAACTCATGGCGAAAATACCCCAGGTGCGCAATCGGGCCGCCAAACGAGGTGAGCCCCAGGCGCAGGAAAATCAGGAACACCGCCAAGGGGCTGCTGTGTCGATCGCTGATGGGGTCGGTCAAGATTGGGCTCTCGGGCGGGTGGAGTGAAGGCACGGTAACCAATTTTAATGACGGCTGAAAGCGAGGGATCCGACGCGAATTTCAGACCTGCATTGAATTTATGCGCGCTTGCTTGAGTCATTTGAAACATGCAGACCGCTTGGTTTTCTTTCCACTCGCCCCGCTGACTTCAGCCAAGGACCGACGATGACCTTCTTTATCTTCCTGCTCGCCTGCGCCGCCGCCGCCAGTACCGGCATCATTTTCAAGCCTGGCGCGTGGTACGACTCCCTGGTCAAACCGAGCTTTACACCGCCCAATTGGTTGTTCCCGGTGGCGTGGACGATCATCTATCTGCTGCTGGCCTGGGCTGGTTACCGCTTGAGCTTGATCCCCGGCAGCCAGATGGTATTGGCGCTGTGGGCGGCGCAGATTGCCTTGAATACCTTGTGGACCCCGGTGTTTTTCGGCGCCCACCGGCTGTTGGCGGGCATGGTGATTATCGTGCTGCTGTGGCTTACCGTCGCCGCGATGGTGGTGCTGGCCGTGCGCCTGGACCTGCTCACCGGTTTGATGCTGTTCCCGTACCTGGCGTGGCTGTGTGTGGCGGCGGCGTTGAATTTTTCGATCTTGCGTAATAACCGCTGATGGCCCTGCAGCCATGGCCCGCCAGTGCGACCGAACTGGCCCAGATGCGCCGCTTCAACCAAAAGCTTGGGTGGATGCCGCGCTTCAAGATCCGCAATCGCGTCACGCCGCGCGTGTTGCAGACGTTGTTGCGCATCAGCCAGAAAATCAAGAAAGGCCCAGCCGCTGAAACCCGCTTGATTCGCCAGGACGGCATTCAGGTGCCGGTGCGCATCCTGCGTCCCAATGGCCCACCCAAGGGCGTGGTGCTGGATATCCACGGCGGCGGCTGGGTGATCGGCAACGCGCAAATGGACGACGACCTCAACTTGGGCATGGTGCGCGCCTGCGACGTGATAGTGGTGTCGGTGGACTATCGTTTGGCGGTCGACACGCCGGTCCAGGGCCTGATGCAGGACTGCCTGGCCGCCGCGCGCTGGCTGCTCGGTGAACCGGAGTTTGCCGGGTTGCCGGTGATCGTCGTCGGCGAATCGGCCGGTGGGCACCTGGCGACCGCGACATTGCTCGCGCTGAAACAATGGCCGGCGCTGCTCCAACGGATCAGCGGCGCGGTGTTGTATTACGGCGTCTACGACCTCACCGGCAGCCCCAGCGTGCGGGCGGCAGGCCCCGATACGTTGCTGCTGGACGGGCCGGGCATGGTCGACGCGCTACGCTTGCTGACCCCGGGGCTGAGTGACGAGCAGCGTCGGCAGCCACCGTTATCGCCGCTGTTTGGTGAGGTGGAGGGGATGCCGCCGGCCTTGATGTTTGTCGGCGAGCTGGACCCGCTGCTGGACGATACGCGGTTGCTCGCCGAGCGCTGGCCACTGGCAGAGGCGCACTTGCTGCCGGAATCGGCCCACGGGTTTATCCACTTTCCGGTGGCCATGGCGGTTGCGGTATTGGCGTATAGCCGACAGTGGATCAGCGGTTGCCTCACTGGCGAACAGTCTTCGCGCTAACACAGTGCATCACATCGACAGTGGGCCTGACGACTCTTTTCGTGGTGAGTCGATGCGCTGTGATGAGCGTTTTTTTTGTGGTGAGCGGGCTTGCCCTAACGCCGGGCAGTTAAGGACTCAGTGAGTGATTTTCTGCGCCAGGCTGAGGACGGATTCGCATGCCGCAAACTGCGCGGTAGTACGCCGTTTGATCCAGGCAGCGATGACTATCAAAGGTGGGAGGGGGCTTGCCCCCGATAGCGCTGGTGAGTCAGCCCATCTGTCACTGACCCACTGCTATCGGGGGCAAGTCGAATCGTCGCACCGCCCCTCCCACCTTTTGAACCGGTTGTTCCAGTTAATACTGGGTAGGCCGTTTAGATTCGCATACTGGCTCTGATTTTTTAGTTATTGCCCATCTCGCCTTAACTGACTGGCATTAGGGCAAGCCCGCTCACCTGAGTGGAATTACAACTGCCGTTGCAGATGAGTGGTCTGCCAAACCGGGTCTGACTCGATATCCACCACTTCAAAGCCCTGGCGTCTCCAGAAATCAATCGCCCCCGGTAGAAACGGGTGAGTGTGCAGGTACATCATCTGCACTTCATCGGCTCGGGCCTGTGCCTCTAGCGCCCGATACAGCCTGCTTGCCAGGCCAAAGCCACGGAACGCCGGCAGCACGTACAGGCGCACCACTTCCACGGTGTTCAGGCCTTGGTAGTTCAACTGGGGAAAACGCCCGTCGTAGGGGAGATAGCCGATAGCGGCAACGATCGCACCGGCGTTACGCACGATCATGAATTGACCTCCACCCTGAAGGTACGTTGCTTCGAAACTCGCTAGATCGGCGGGTAGACCGGCGGCGCTGAGGGACGGGAACAACTCGGCGCGGGCCTGCAGGACGAAGGTCAGTACGTCGGGGATGTCGGCGGCGGTTATCGTTGTTGGTGTAAGTGTGAGTGCCGGCAGCATCGTGGTGCTTTTATCAAGTTTCACAGGGTGCCCTTGACTGGTTGAGCTGAAATAGAGAACTGGAAAATTACTCGTCTACGCAGGCTGAATTCGCCCCACGCCCTGGCTGTTTGATCAGTTGGGCCGCAACCGCAGTATCTGCGCCCCATCGAACGGGTCGGTCAGGTAATGCGCCTGCACGCCAAAGGTGTCTTGCAGGCGTTGCGGGGTGAGCACCTCCAGCGGTTTGCCCAGTGCTACCAGGCGCCCGCGATCCAGCACGGCGAGGCGGTCGCAGGTCAGGGCCTGGTTGAGGTCATGCAGGGCGATCAGGGTGGTCACCGGTAGCGCTTGCACGCCTTTAAGGATCGCCAGTTGGTGCTGGATGTCCAGGTGATTGGTCGGTTCGTCCAGCAGCAGGATCCGGGGCCGTTGCGCCAGGGCGCGGGCGATGTGTACGCGTTGGCGTTCACCGCCGGAAAGGCTGCGCCAGGCGCGCTGGCTCAGGTGCGTAGCGTCCACGTCGACGAGGGCCTGGCGCACGATGGCGTCGTCCTCGGCGCACCATGGACTCAGCGCCGACAGCCAGGGCGTGCGCCCCAGGGCCACGGCGTCGAACACGCGGATGGCGTCGTCGGTGTCGGCCTGTTGTTCCACCACCGCCAGTTGCTGGGCGATGGCGCGGCGCGACAGGTCGTGCAAGCGCTGCTCGCCCAAGCGCACTTCGCCGCTGGCCGGCGGGCGCAGGCCGGCGAGCAGCTTGAGCAAGGTGGATTTGCCCGAGCCGTTCGGGCCGACGATGCCCAGGGTTTCCCCCTGGGCCACCTGCAGATCGATCCCGCGCAGTAGCTCGGCGTCGCGCACTTTGAAGCCCAGGTTGGTGCAGCTCAACACCGTCATCGCGCGTTTCTCCGGCCGATCAGGATCAGCGCAAACACCGGCGCGCCCACCAGCGCCGTGACCACGCCGACCGGAATCACCTGGCCCTTGATCAAGGTGCGCGACAGCACATCGGCGGCGATCAGAAACAGCGCGCCGCCCAACGCACTGGCCGGCAGCAGGCGCGAGTGCCCGGTGCCCAGCAACAGGCGCACGGCGTGGGGGATCACCAGGCCGACAAAACCGATGGAGCCCACAATCGACACCATCACCGCCGTGACCAGCGCCGCGCAGCCCACCAGCACGATCTGCACTCGCCGCACCGGGATGCCCAGGGATGCCGCCGAGTCGCTGCCGAAGGTAAACGCATCCAGCGCGCGACGGTGCCACAGGCATACCGCCAACCCCAACAGCGCCACCGGCACCGCCAGCCACACCGATGGCCAGCGCACGCCGCTGAGGTTGCCCAGCAGCCAGAACAGAATGCCGCGCGCCTGTTCGGAGCTGGCCGACTTGGTGATCAGGTAGGCGGTGAGGGCGTTGAACAACTGCGAACCGGCAATGCCCGCCAGGATGATCTGGCCGGTGCCGCTGGACGAACCGCTGGCCCGCGCGAGCAGGATCACCAGGGCAAACGCCGCCATCGCGCCGACGAATGCGCCGGCCGACAGCGACACCAGCCCGCCACCCACGCCCATCAGCGCCACCAGCACCGCGCCGGTCGACGCGCCGGCGCTGATGCCCAGCAAATACGGATCGGCCAGCGGATTGCGCAGCAGCGATTGCAGGATCACCCCACAAGTGGCCAGCCCGGCACCGCAGGCGGCGGCGACCAGGGCGCGAGTCAGGCGGTAGTTCCACACCACGCCCTCGTCGATGGGGTCGAGCACATAACCGGCGTGCCACAGTTTGTTGGCGAGCACCTGCAACACCACCTGGGGTTCGATGGCGGTTTCGCCGATGGCCACCCCGGCGAGTACGGCAGCGAGCAGCAGCGCCAGGGCGAGGAGGGTGCGTAGCAGACTGGCGGTCATTGCGGCAGGTCGTAGCCGTCGATGGCGCTGGCCAGTTGTTCCAGGCCATCGAAGGTGCGCACGCTGGCCTGCAAGGCCAGGGCGTCGAGGATGATGATGCGGTTATGTTTGACCGCGTCCATGTTGCGCGTGACTGGGTCGCTGCGCAGGAAAGCGAGTTTCTTTTCGTGGTCGTCGGCGGGGTAGCGGCGGCGGTCCATGCGGGCGATTACCAGAAAGGTCGGGTTGGCCTTGGCGATGGTTTCCCAGCCGACGGCCGGCCACTCTTCGTCGGACTGCACCACGTTGCGCAGGCCGAGGGTCTCCAGCATGAACTCGGGCACGCCTTTATGGCCGGCCACGTACGGGTCGCTGGCCATCTCGGAACTGGAGAACCACACCAGCGCACTGGCCTGCTTGAGACCCTTGCCCTGGGCCGTGGCGACGGCCTTGGCCAGGCGCGCCTTGAGGCTGTCGTTCAGTTGTTGGCCGCGATCCTGGACGTCGAAAATGGCTGCCAGTTGGCTGATGCTTTTGTAGATGGTGTCGATGCGAAACGGCTCCAGCCGCGTGCCGTCGGCGCCCACCAGGTTGTCCTTGCCTTCGCAATCGGAGGGCAGCAGGTAAGTGGGGATGTTCAGCTCATGAAACTGCTCGCGTGTGCCCACCACGCCTTGGGGGCCGACCACCCATTCCAGCTCGGCGGCCACCAGTTGCGGGCGCTTGGCGATCACCGCTTCGAAGCTCGGCTCGTTATTGGCCAGGCGCTCGATGGTGTCGTTCTGCGCCTTGAACTGCGGCAACACCGGGTTGAACCACAGCGAGGTGCCGACCACTTTGTCGCCTACACCGAGGGTGTAAAGCATTTCGGTGGCGGTCTGGCCGATGGTCACGCTGCGCGCTGGGGCCTGGGCAAAGGTCAGCGTGCTGCCGCAGTTCTGCACCGTCAGCGGGTAGTGAGTGGGCGCGGCGTGAGCCAGGGTGGCCAGGCCGAAACTGGCGAGCAGGGCGGTAGCGCGTGGCAGCATGGGGCGTTCTCCGTGTGGACCGTACGTGCGACTGGGGAGCTACGGTCATGGAAACACGCCCTTGAACACCGCCGCCAAGGGCCGGGCAAGGAAGTCCTTCCCGGACACCCCGCCGGTTAGTGATGTTGCTGGGCCGGCAGGTCTCCTGACTGATGCGTCGTCGCCTCGCTCCAGCCTTCCCGGACGCGTCCAGTGGCAGTGGGGAGCAGGCTCGGCACCTACAGTTGCGGGGGCAGTTCCGATTGGCGCGGCGTACCGCGCTTCGGATTCCCTATTAGTCCCGTTCGGGAACCGGCGCGGTATGGTAGTCGATCAGGGCGAGGCGATATAGCCCGAAGAACGCCCGGTCATAGACGAATGTCTTGCGGGCCCCGGATGAGTGCCTCAATCCGCGTGCCCGTAGCGCGCTCTTCGTTGCTGAAGCCGTCGTAGTCAGCCAGGTTGGCGAAGCGGATGCCGGTCAGTTGTTCAATTTGAAGCACGCTGCGCCGGTAGGTCCTGAGTGGGCCGAAGATCAGGTCGAGCTGCCCCAGCTCGCGGCTTTGGTCGATCATGTAGGCACTGGCCGAGGGCTTGCCGTCATCGCCCAGGTAAGCCACCACTTTCCAGAATGCCTTGGGGATTTTCACGCCACGGTACACGCGGTCATCATCGGCGAACACCGGGCCGCTGAACACGGTGGCGCGGGCTTGCCAGCGTTGGGTGTTGTCCAGGATGTAGTCTTCCAGCTCCAGCCAGGTCTTCTGGTTGAACCCGCTCATTTGCGGCGAACAGTTGGTGAAATGGAAGGTATCGACATTGGCGGTGGCGGCCTGCTCGCCCCAGTTGGGGTCTTGGCGCCGTACCAGGTGGCCGCGGTCCAGGCCATTGTTGGTGTAGAGCGCTTCGCCCACCTGCGCGCTGATCGGCAGGCGACCGTCGTAGGCCCAGGTGTCGTTGCTGCGGGTAATGTCTACGTGCTTGGCGCCGTCGATATTGACGCCCACGTAGAGCGCCAGTCGCCGCGAGCGCGACATCGTTATCGAAAAGTGCGTGTAGTCCAGGCGCAGTGGTTCCACATCATCCTGCAACGCCTCGTCTGTAGTGGGCCAAGGCACGACGAAGCGGCTGAGAAAATCCGTGGCGTAACCTTGGCGGTCCTGCAGATCCTTGGCGGCGGTCACCCGTGGGGTTGCTGCCCGGGCTTCCAGCAGACTCGCGCTTGGCGCGATCAGTGGGCGCAGATCGGCCAGGCGCGGGCGATGGGACAAATCGATAGGGGGATTGCGGGCTGGCATGGGGTGTTCCTCTCGGTCCTTGAATACACACCAGTGCAGCATAGGCTCATGACAATTTCAGCCTGCTCGCTATCGCCCTTGTCCAGGCGGCGCTTGTCACGTCGCCGCCAGCAGCCTTCTCACTTCGGCGACGATCAGATCGATCTTGAAGGGTTTGGCCAGCACGGCGTCAAACAAGTCCGAGCGCTCCATACCGATGTGCGCCTGCGCGCCGCTCATCAGGATGATCGGCAGGTGATTGACGCTCGGCAGGGCGCGCACCGCTTCGGCGAGCTGTTGACCGTCCATCACCGGCATCATGAAGTCGGTGATGATCAGCGACGGGCGTTCGCGCTCCAGCACGTCCAGTGCCTTGCGTCCGTTGCTCGCTGTGACGACCATGAACCCCTCATCCTCCAGCGCGAAGCCAAGGATGTCGGCGATCAGATATTCGTCATCGACGACCAGGATGGTGGTCATGTCAGTCCAACCCACACAAAGACTTAAAAAGCTGAACCAGGCAGCGCTGAATTGGACACCACTGAGGGGGCATTTCTTGAAACCTTTCTTAGATCAACGGCTTGGTCGCGGATGACCACTTCCAGAAGCGAGGGGTCATAGAAGCTGTCTCTGACCTTAAGAATGGAAAGCGTCCTTCTAAGTTCAGACTGAATCTCGAAGAAACGCATCAACATCAAGTTGTCGGCAATGCTCGACAGCTCGGATGCCGGTGAACTGACCTCGGAACCGAACAGATCGTGCATTTCCCAGGTCGCGAATACCGTGACGCCACGGGCGCGCAGTTCGTTCATCAGCGCGCTGTAGAAATCGGTGATGCGCGCCGGGTTGGTGGACACGCGGGTCATGCCGCTGAGGCTGTCGATAAACAGACGCTTGATGCCTTTTTCTTCCACCAGGCCCAGCAGACGCGCGCCCAGACCGTCGAGCAAACCTTCGGTGGTGGGCTGCCAGGCGATGCTCAGGGCGCCGCTGTCCTGCATCTGTTGCAAGTCGATGCCGAGGGACAGGCCCTTGAGTTGCAGGCGCTGCGGGCTTTCGTAAAAGCCGAAGTGCAGACCCGGCGCGTCCACCGTGGACTCGGACAAAAACTTGAGGCCCAGGGTGGTTTTGCCGATGCCCGACGGGCCCATCACCAGGGTCACGCTGGAGCTGTGCAGGCCGCCGCCGAGAATCGCGTCCAATGAAGTGATGCCGCTGGGGATGCGGGTCAGGTCGGCGCTGTCCGGTGCGGAAGGGCGGCCATAGAGGCTTTCCAGGCGCGGGTACACCACCAGGCCGTCGTTGGTGATTTCGCATTCGTGCAGGCCGGTGAGCGCGCCGCTGCCGCGGGTCTTGCGCAATTGGATACGGCGGACCGAGCGGGTGCCGAACAGTTCTTCGCCCATTTCGATCACGCCGTCGACCATGGTGTGTTCGGGGCTGCCGTCGTCCAACCGCGAGCTGGTTAGAAACAGCACGGTGCAACCGGCGAAGGCGGCATGGCCTTGCAGTTCGGAGATGAATTTTTTCGTGTCGATGGGTGAGTCAGCTTTGGAGCGCGCATTGAGCAGGCCGTCCACCACCATGACGGTAGCCTTCTGCCGACTGATTTCGCGCCGAAGCAACTTCACTACCTCGTCGAGACCTTCGTTTTCCAGGGTGTCGAAGGCGCTGACGAATTGGATTTCGGCGCCGACGCGGGAGGCATCGAAAAAGCTCAGGGTGGACAGAAACTGGAAAAGGCGGTCGTGGGATTCCGCCAGCAACGTAGCAACCAAGACACGGCCGCCGTTGCGCGCATGATGAAACCCCAACTGGTTGGCGAGGATGGTTTTACCGGAGCCGGGGCGCCCCTGGATGATATAGGACGCCCCAGACACCAGCCCTCCCTTGAGCAGAGCATCCAGCCCTTCGATTCCGCTTTGAAGGCGATTTAGCTTTTCCACAGTGCGATCCTGACCCTAAAAACATGCTGTTAAGCCGAGTGGACAGGATGCTAACGCCATTTGTTCAATGGGGCTACTTGCGATCCAGCCACACCGTCTGCGCATTGCAGAACTCTCGTACGCCAAAGTGCGACAACTCGCGGCCGAACCCGCTCTTTTTCACACCGCCAAAAGCGACGCGCGGATCGGAAACGCTGAACGCATTGACGAAGATACCGCCAGTCTCCAGTTGGTCGGCGATCTGGCGCGCCTTGGCCGGATCCTCGGTGAAAATGCTGGCGGTGAGGCCGAACTCGCTGTCATTGGCCAGGGCCACGGCGTGGTCGGCATCGCGGGCAGTGATGATCGAGGCTACCGGGCCAAACAGTTCTTGTTTGAAGGAGGTCATCTGATCGGTGACATCCGCCAGGACCGTCGGCTGATAATAGTTGCCGGCCCCCTCGACCTTGTCGCCGCCCAGCAGCAGGGTGGCGCCTTCATTCAGGGTCGCCTGGACTTGCCCATGCAGTTCGTCGCGCAGGTCGAAGCGCGCCATCGGGCCGACGTAAGTGCTGTCGGCGGTCGGGTCGCCCATGATCAGGGCGCGAGTGGCTTCGACGAACTTCGCGGTGAAGGCTTGTGCCACCCCTTCCTCAATGATCAGGCGCTTGGCGGCGGCGCAGACCTGGCCGCTGTTCTGGAAGCGGCCGATGACGGCGGCCTGCACGGCGGCGTCGAGGTCGGCGTCGTTGAGCACGATAAACGGGTCGGAGCCGCCCAGTTCCAGCACACATTTTTTCAGCGCGGCGCCGGCCTGTGAGCCGATGGCGATGCCGGCCCGCACACTGCCGGTGAGGGTGACGGCGGCGATGCGTGGGTCAGCGATGGCGTTGGACACGCCATCCTGGGTCACGTTGAGCACTTCGAACAGGCCATCAGGGAAACCGGCTTGCTGGAACGCTACTTTGATCAGGTACGCGCAGCCCATCACATTCGGCGCGTGCTTGAGCACGTAGGTATTGCCAGCGAGCAAAGTCGGCACGGCACCGCGCAGCACCTGCCAGACCGGGAAGTTCCACGGCATCACGGCGAGGATCGGCCCCAGCGGGCGGTACTCGATGTGGGCCGTGCCGTTGTCCACCAAGGTCGGTTCCGGGGCGAGCATGGCCGGGCCGTGGGCGGCGTACCACTCGCTGAGTTGGGCGCATTTTTCGATTTCGGCACGGGCCTGGGCAATGGGTTTGCCCATTTCCAGGGTGATCATCTGCGCCATGGCTTCGGCCTGCTCGCGTAGAGCGGCGGCCAGGGCCAGCAGCAGCTCGGCACGCTGGCCGACCGGCTGGCGACGCCAGGTGCGGAACGCCTGGGTAGCGCGATCAAGCGCCGCGTCCAGTTGCGGTGCGGTTTCGTAAGGGTAGCTGCCGACGGTTTCGCCGCTGGCCGGGTTGATTGAGAGGGCGTGGGTCTGGGAAGTGATTGCGTTCATGGCGCCGTCCTGCTGAATGGGAGGAATGGGTTCAGCGTACGGGGCTGGCTCTTTTCTGAGAACTGAATAATATTGAGCGATACGTTCACGAATGGAGAATGACTTGGATCTGGTGCAGTTGGAAATATTCAAGGCCGTGGCCGAGCAGGGCAGCATCAGTGCCGCGGCACAGCTGATCCATCGGGTGCCGTCGAACCTGACCACGCGCATCAAGCAGTTGGAGCAGGACCTGGGCGTCGAGTTGTTTATTCGCGAGAAGAGCCGTTTGCGCTTGTCGCCAGCTGGGTGGAATTTCCTCGGCTATGCGCGGCGCATTCTCGATCTGGTGCAAGAGGCCCGCGCCACGGTGGCGGGAGAGGAGCCCCAGGGCGCGTTCGCCCTGGGCTCGCTGGAAAGCACGGCGGCGGTGCGCATCCCGGCCTTGCTGGCGGCCTATAACCAGAAGCACGCCAAGGTCGAGTTGGACCTGAGCACCGGGCCATCGGGCACCATGATCGAAGGTGTGCTGTCGGGGCGCCTGACGGCCGCGTTTGTCGACGGGCCGGTGCTGCACTCGACCCTGGAAGGTGTGGCGGTGTTCGAGGAAGAGATGGTGGTGATCGCGCCGCTGCACCACGCGCCGATCACCCGAGGGCAAGACGTGACTGGCGAGAACATCTATACGTTCCGCTCCAATTGCTCTTACCGGCATCACTTTGAGCGCTGGTTTTCCCAGGATGGCGCGGTGCCGGGCAAAATCTTCGAAATCGAGTCGTACCACGGTATGTTGGCGTGCGTCAGCGCCGGTGCCGGGCTGGCGTTGATGCCGCGCAGCATGCTGGAAAGCATGCCGGGGTCGGCGGCGGTGAGTGTTTGGCCACTGGCCGATACCTTCCGCTTATTGAATACCTGGCTGATCTGGCGGCGTGGCACGGTGTCGCAGAGTTTGAACAGCTTTGTGAAGCTGCTGGAGGAGGGCGGCCTGGTTGCCGCCTGAGTTATCGATAGGGGAGTGGATTTGCCCTCTCCCACATGTTGGTCTTCATCAGCCGCCGAACTGGAAGGTGCCCATGGCCAATTTCGCCATGATCGCCGTTGCCCCCAGTTGCACCAGCCACAGTGCCAAACCACCGAGGAACACACCGAGCGCCACTTGCAGCACCAGGCTTTTTTCTCGCTTGGGGTGGTGGATGGCACGCGGGGGGAAGGGGTCCATGTCGTCGGGGTCGGCGCGCAGGTCCAAGTCATCGTTTCGCATAGGGCTCTCACAGCAAAGGGGCGGTGGGGTTCAGTCTAGGGGCTGGATACGAAAAAGGGGAAGCCATCGGCTTCCCCTCCTTATGCAACCAGCAGGTTTACAGGACCTGAACGATTGCCTTTGTGACCGCATCGATGTTGGCCTGGTTCAACGCTGCCACGCAGATCCGCCCGGTATCCAACGCATAAATACCGAACTCGGTGCGCAGGCGGGTGACTTGCTCAACGGTCAGACCGGAGTAGGAGAACATCCCGCGCTGGCGGCCGACGAAGCTGAAGTCGTGGCCCGGTGCAGCCTTGGCCAGTTCGGCGACCATCTGCTCACGCATGCCACGGATGCGCAGGCGCATTTCGGCCAGTTCGGCTTCCCACTGAGCACGCAGCTCCGGGTTGTTGAGTACCGCCGCGACGATGGCCGCGCCGTGGGTCGGTGGGTTGGAGTAGTTGGTGCGGATCACACGCTTGACCTGGGACAGGATGCGCGCGCTTTCTTCCTTGGATTCGCTGACGATCGACAGCGCGCCTACGCGCTCGCCATACAGCGAGAACGACTTGGAGAACGAGCTGGACACAAAGAAGGTCAGGCCCGACTCGGCGAACAGGCGCACGGCGGCGGCGTCTTCGTCGATGCCATCGCCAAAGCCTTGGTAGGCCATGTCGAGGAACGGCACCAGGTTTTTGGCCTTGACCACGTCCAGGACTTTTTGCCAGTCGGCCGGGTTCAGGTCGACGCCGGTCGGGTTGTGACAGCAGGCGTGCAGCACCACGATGGACTGCGGCGGCAGGGCGTTGAGGTCTTCGAACAGGCCGGCACGGTTTACGTCGTGGGTGGCGGCATCGTAGTAGCGATAGTTCTGCACCGGGAAACCGGCGGTTTCGAACAGCGCGCGGTGGTTTTCCCAGCTCGGGTCGCTGATCGCCACCACGGCGTTAGGCAGCAGCTGCTTGAGGAAGTCTGCGCCGATCTTCAGCGCGCCGGTGCCGCCAACGGCTTGCACGGTGACCACCCGCTCAGCGCTGAGCAATGGCGATGCTTGACCGAACAGCAGGGTCTGCACGGCCTTGTCGTAGGCGGCGATACCATCGATCGGCAAGTACCCGCGAGCGGCATGTTGCGCCACGCGAATGGCTTCCGCTTCGGCAACGGCACGCAAGAGTGGAATCTTCCCCTCCTCGTTGCAGTAAACGCCTACGCCAAGGTTGACCTTGGTGGTTCGGGTGTCGGCGTTGAATGCTTCGTTGAGGCCCAGGATTGGATCGCGTGGTGCCATTTCGACAGCGGAGAACAGGCTCATTTTTGCGGCAGCTCTATGGGGGGTAGGAGGGACGTGTCGCGCTCCAGCCGAATGCACTAGAGCGGTGCACAAACGGGGAGCTAGTATAGAGGCCATCATCGCCGAGGGCGACCACCGAAACGGCTTTTCGGCCAAGTTTTTCGGTTTATTTACCGACCGTTAGTCATATTGCAACCTTGATCGAAAACCCAAGGTCAGACGATTGCCTTGAAAGCCGTCACATTCGCCTCCACTTGTATGGCTATCATGATTATTTCCTACGGCCCGCTCTGTATTTTCGCGGGTGGTGGTCTATTTCTTCCCCGACCGCTTTACAGTCTGGGGTGACTTCAAGAGGTACGTTATGTCGGATTTCCAACTAGTCACCCGCTTCGAACCCGCCGGCGATCAGCCCGAGGCCATTCGCCAGATGGTCGAAGGCATTGAAGCCGGCCTGGCCCACCAGACGCTGCTCGGGGTGACCGGTTCAGGCAAGACTTTCAGCATCGCCAACGTCATCGCCCAGGTGAACCGCCCGACCCTGGTGCTGGCGCCGAATAAAACCCTGGCCGCGCAGTTGTATGGCGAGTTCAAGGCGTTTTTTCCGAACAACGCGGTGGAGTACTTCGTTTCCTACTACGACTACTACCAGCCCGAAGCCTACGTGCCGTCCTCCGATACCTTTATCGAGAAGGACGCCTCGATCAACGACCATATCGAGCAGATGCGCCTGTCCGCGACCAAGGCGCTGCTGGAGCGCAAGGACGCAATCATCGTTACCACGGTGTCGTGCATCTACGGCTTGGGCAGCCCGGAAACCTATCTGAAGATGGTGCTGCACGTTGATCGCGGCGACAAACTCGACCAGCGCGAGTTGCTGCGTCGTTTGGCGAGCCTGCAATACACCCGCAACGACATGGACTTCGCCCGGGCCACCTTCCGCGTGCGCGGCGATGTGATTGATATTTACCCGGCCGAATCGGACCTGGAAGCGATTCGCATCGAGCTGTTCGACGATGAAGTCGAGAGCCTCTCGGC
Organism: Pseudomonas sp. efr-133-TYG-23; assembly: GCF_030209215.1. Taxonomy (NCBI): domain Bacteria; kingdom Pseudomonadati; phylum Pseudomonadota; class Gammaproteobacteria; order Pseudomonadales; family Pseudomonadaceae; genus Pseudomonas; species Pseudomonas sp. efr-133-TYG-23. Next base: position 41,187 of record NZ_JARVSL010000036.1, read on the forward strand.
GTTCGATCCGTTGACCGGCGAGGTAATCCGCAAACTGCCGCGCTTCACCTTCTATCCGAAAAGCCACTACGTGACGCCCCGCGAAACCCTGATGGGCGCGATTGAGGGCATCAAAGTCGAATTGGCCGAACGCCTGGAATACCTGCGCGCTAACAATAAGCTGGTGGAAGCCCAGCGCCTGGAGCAGCGCACCCGCTTCGACCTGGAGATGATTCTGGAGCTGGGTTACTGCAACGGCATCGAAAACTACTCGCGTTACCTCTCGGGCCGCGAGTCCGGCGCGCCGCCGCCGACGCTCTATGACTACCTGCCGCCGGATGCGCTGCTGGTGATCGATGAATCCCACGTCAGCGTGCCGCAGGTGGGCGCGATGTATAAGGGCGACCGTTCGCGCAAGGAAACCCTGGTGGAATACGGTTTCCGCCTGCCATCGGCGCTGGATAACCGGCCGATGCGCTTTGACGAGTGGGAGGCCATCAGCCCGCAGACGATTTTTGTCTCGGCAACGCCTGGCAACTACGAAGCCGAGCATGCCGGGCGGGTGATCGAGCAGTTGGTGCGTCCCACCGGCCTGGTGGACCCGGAAATCGAAATCCGCCCGGCGCTGACCCAGGTCGACGACCTGCTGTCGGAAATCAACAAGCGCGTGGCCCTGGAAGAGCGGGTGCTGGTTACCACCCTGACCAAGCGCATGTCTGAAGACTTGACCGATTACCTGGCCGACCACGGCGTGCGCGTGCGCTACCTGCACTCGGACATCGACACCGTGGAGCGCGTGGAGATCATCCGCGATCTGCGCCTGGGCACCTTTGATGTGCTGGTGGGCATCAACCTGCTGCGCGAAGGCCTGGACATGCCGGAAGTGTCGTTGGTGGCGATCCTGGATGCAGATAAAGAAGGCTTCCTGCGCTCCGAGCGTTCGCTGATCCAGACCATCGGCCGCGCGGCGCGTAACCTCAATGGTCGTGCGATTTTGTACGCGGACCGCATCACCGGTTCCATGGAGCGGGCGATCGGCGAGACCGAGCGTCGTCGCGACAAGCAAATTGCCTTCAACCTGGAACATGGCATCACGCCCAAAGGTGTGTTCAAGGACGTTGCCGACATCATGGAAGGCGCCACCGTGCCCGGCTCGCGCAGCAAGAAGCGCAAGGGCATGGCCAAGGCCGCGGAGGAGAGTGCCAAGTACGAAAACGAACTGCGCTCGCCGAGTGAAATCACCAAGCGGATTCGGCAGTTGGAAGAGAAGATGTACCAGTTGGCGCGCGACCTGGAGTTTGAAGCGGCGGCGCAGACGCGTGACGAGATTGGCAAGTTGCGTGAGCGATTGCTGGCGGTTTGATCTGCGCTGAATTGACTGGCCTTATCGGGGGCAAGCCCCCTCCCACAGTTGAAATGTGTTCACAGATCCAAGTGTGGGAGGGGGCTTGCCCCCGATAGCCGCGCCGCGGTTTTCCAGAAAACCCCCTGGGCTGTTACCATTCGCCCCTTGTTTCAATTTTCAGTTATATCGCCCATTCGAGACCTGCCATGACCACCGTCCGCACGCGCATCGCGCCATCGCCCACTGGGGATCCCCACGTCGGCACCGCTTACATCGCCTTGTTCAACTACTGCTTCGCCAAGCAGCACGGCGGTGAATTCATTCTGCGGATCGAAGACACCGATCAACTGCGCTCCACCCGCGAGTCGGAGCAGCAGATTTTCGATGCGCTGCGCTGGTTGGGCATTACCTGGGCCGAAGGCCCGGACGTGGGCGGCCCCCACGGCCCGTATCGCCAGAGCGAGCGCAGCGACATCTACAAGCAGTACACCCAGCAACTGGTCGACATGGGGCATGCGTTCCCATGCTTCTGCACCGCCGAAGAACTCGACCAGATGCGCGCCGAACAACAGGCCCGGGGCGAAACCCCGCGCTACGACGGTCGCGCGCTGTTGCTATCCAAAGAAGAAGTGGCACGCCGCCTGGCTGCCGGCGAACCCCATGTGATCCGCATGAAGGTGCCGAGCGAAGGCGTGTGTGTGGTGCCGGACATGCTGCGCGGTGACGTCGAGATCCCGTGGGACCGCATGGACATGCAGGTGCTGATGAAGACCGACGGCCTGCCCACGTACTTCCTGGCCAACGTGGTCGACGACCACCTGATGGGCATCACCCATGTATTGCGCGGCGAAGAATGGCTGCCGTCGGCGCCGAAGCTGATCCTGCTCTACGAGTACTTCGGCTGGGAGCAGCCGCAACTGTGCTACATGCCGCTGTTGCGTAACCCGGACAAGAGCAAGCTGTCCAAGCGCAAGAACCCGACCTCAGTGACCTTCTACGAGCGCATGGGCTTTATGCCCGAAGCGATGCTCAATTACCTGGGCCGCATGGGCTGGTCGATGCCGGACGAGCGCGAGAAGTTCTCGCTGCAGGAGATGGTCGACAACTTCGACTTGTCCCGTGTGTCGCTGGGTGGGCCGATCTTCGATATCGAGAAGCTGTCGTGGCTCAACGGTCAATGGCTGCGCGACTTGCCTGTGGAAGAATTCGCCAGCCGTGTGCAGCAGTGGGCGTTGAACCCTGAATACATGATGAAGATCGCGCCGCTGGTGCAGGGCAGGGTGGAGACCTTCAGCCAGGTCGCGCCATTGGCCAGTTTCTTCTTTGCGGGGGGCGTGAACCCGGATCCGAAGCTGTTTGAATCCAAGAAGCTCTCGGGTGATCAGGTTCGCCAGTTGATGCAGTTGATCCTGTGGAAACTGGAAAGCCTGCGTCAGTGGGAGAAGGACGCCATCACCGCGACGATTCAGGCGGTGGTCGAGTCCCTGGAGTTGAAACTGCGCGATGCCATGCCGCTGATGTTCGCGGCGATCACCGGGCAGGCCAGTTCGGTGTCGGTGCTTGATGCGATGGAAATTCTCGGCCCTGACCTGACGCGTTTCCGCCTGCGCCAAGCGCTTGATTTGCTGGGTGGTGTATCCAAGAAAGAAAACAAAGAGTGGGAAAAGCTGCTGGGCACTATCGCTTAAGCACTCGGTTGTAACGACGAAACCCCGGTTTTCCGGGGTTTCGTCGGTAAGTGATTGTTATCCCGGCAAAAAATTTTGGAAATTGTTGAAAATAAATTTGACACGTTTCCAAACCGCCATTAAGATTCGCCCCGTCCTCACCGATGAGGGGCTATAGCTCAGCTGGGAGAGCGCTTGCATGGCATGCAAGAGGTCAACGGTTCGATCCCGTTTAGCTCCACCAATTTGCAGGTTCAAGGTCTGGCCACACCGTCCTTGAATCGATCAGAACTCAGCTCTGATCCGTTGTACAGAAGGTTTTGTCCCCTTCGTCTAGTGGCCTAGGACACCGCCCTTTCACGGCGGTAACAGGGGTTCGAGTCCCCTAGGGGACGCCAGTTTCAACAAGCAGCTCGCAAGGTCTGCTGCGCCGCGAGGCGAAAAATCTGGGGCTATAGCTCAGCTGGGAGAGCGCTTGCATGGCATGCAAGAGGTCAACGGTTCGATCCCGTTTAGCTCCACCAATTTACAGGTTCAAGGTTCCGGCCACACCGTCCTTGGATCGATCAGTCTCAGCCTGATCAGTTGTATAGAAGGTTTGTGTCCCCTTCGTCTAGTGGCCTAGGACACCGCCCTTTCACGGCGGTAACAGGGGTTCGAGTCCCCTAGGGGACGCCACGATTACCCGCTCTGCGGGATTTTTAAGGGTCATTCAATTATTGAATGGCCCTTTTGTTTGTCTGGCGTTTGGCCCATTCCCCCTTGCCTTTCTTCTTGTCGTTCTGACCAGTGGTCATACCCGTCGCTTGCGGAATATTATTATGGTAATAATATTCAACCCATGAACCACGGAGGCAACGATGAGCGACAAAAAAGCGCAAACCCGCGAACGCATTCTGCAGGCTGCCAGCGCTGCGTTGATTCAGCGTGGCCCGGCTGAGCCTAGCGTCGGTGAAGTCATGGGCGCGGCGGGGCTGACCGTGGGTGGCTTCTACGCACACTTTGAAAGCAAGGACGCGCTGATGCTGGAGGCATTCAGTCAGTTGCTGGCTCAGCGCCGCGCGTCCATCAATGACCTGGACGAGCAGATCACCGGCGAAGAGCGCCGAGCCCTGGCGGCGGCGTTTTATCTGTCGCGCAAACACCGCGACTCAACCTCTCAGGCCTGCCCGCTACCCGCCACGGTCGGGGAGATGGGGCGCTTGCCAGAGGCGTTCCGCCAGGTCCTCAGCGAGCATGTTGAATTGATGGCGGCACAGTTGGCGACGTGCCCGGAAGACATCGACAAAGCCCTGGCGGACATGGCGTTGATGGTGGGTGGACTGACCCTGGCGCGTGCGCTCGGGCCGGGTGAATTGTCGGATCGGGTGATGCGCGCGGCCAAGTCGGCGGTGCGCTGAAAAGGAGCGGGTCATGGGTGCGTTAATCTGGGTGCGAGGTGTCAACGGTACATTGGGGTACGTGGCGCCGCGAACGGTGGCCAACAGAATGCGGCGTGTGTTCATGACCCCGCGCGAGTTGCCGCCCCGTGATTGGGAGTTGCCGCTGCTGGCGCAGGCGCAGCGTGTCACGTTGCGTTTCGGTTTGTCGGCGCTGCGCTGGGGCGAAGGGCCCGCCGTGCTGCTGATGCACGGCTGGGAAGGCCGGCCAACCCAATTCGCCAGCCTCATCAATGCACTGATCGACAACGGCTACTCCGTGATCGCCCTGGACGGCCCGGCCCATGGCCATTCGCCGGGGCGTGAAGCCCATGTGCTGCTGTTTGCCCGAGCCATGTTGGAGGCGGCCGCCGAGTTGCCGCCGCTGCACGCGGTTATCGGCCATTCCATGGGCGGGGCGAGTGCCATGCTCGCCGTGCAATTGGGATTGCGCACCAACGCGTTGGTGAGCATTGCTGCGCCGTCGCGCTTTCTGGATGTGCTGCGCGGCTTTACCCGTATGGTGGGCCTGCCGACGCGGGCGCGGCTGGCATTTATCCAAGAGGTCGAGCTGACGTTTGGCATGCCGCTCAAACATCTGGATGTCGCTCACTACGATATGGCTATTCCCGGGCTGATCGTGCACGCCGAGGACGATACGTTTGTGCCCGTCAAGGCCGCCAAGGCCATTCACGAGGCCTGGTTCGACAGCCGCTTGCTGCAACTGGAGCAGGGTGGGCATCAGAAAGTACTGGCCGATCCACGGGTGCTCGACGGTGTGCTGACGTTGTTGGCCGGCGCTCGGTTACAGGAGCGACAAAGCGCCTGATACACTGCTGCCCCCTGACATTAATCGACCGGGAGCAGCGCATGGGCTGGGATTTGGCAACGCCGTTTATCATCGACCTGCAGGTCGCCCCTGAAGACATTGACGGTCTGGGGCACGCCAACAACGCAGTGTATGTCGCCTGGCTCGAACGCTGCGCCTGGCGCCATTCGCAGCGCTTGGGGTTGGACCTTGCCGAGTACCGTCGATTGGATCGTGCCATGGCGGTGGTGCGTCATGAAATCGACTACCTGGCGGCCGGGTACGAAGGCGATGAGTTGCAGTTGGCCACCTGGATCGTCGATTGGGATCAGCGTCTGAAGATGACCCGCCGTTTCCAACTGGTCCGCCCCCGGGATGGCGCCACCTTGCTGCGGGCGCACACCACATTCGTCTGCATTGAGCTGTCCAGCGGCAAGCCCAAGCGCATGCCGGCGGAGTTTCTCGATGGCTATGGCCCCGCCCTGACAGGGGGTTAACGGTTGCAGCGGGAAACCCAGTAAACTGCGCCACGATTTTTCTTGAGTGTTTTCCATGCAAATTGCTTTGGCGCCCATGGAGGGGCTGGTCGATAACATCCTGCGTGACGTGCTGACCCGCGTCGGTGGGATTGACTGGTGCGTGACCGAATTCATCCGCGTCAACGACCGCCTGCTCACCCCAGCCTATTTCCATAAGCTCGCGCCTGAACTGCTGCACGGTGCCCACACCGCTGCGGGTGTGCCATTGCGTGTGCAATTGCTCGGCTCCGATCCGGTTTGCCTGGCGGAAAACGCCGCGCTGGCCTGTGAGCTGGGCTCTGAAGTGATCGACTTGAACTTCGGCTGTCCAGCCAAGACCGTCAATAAATCGCGCGGCGGTGCCGTGCTGCTCAAGGAACCAGAGCTGCTTAACCAGATTGTCGAGCATGTGCGCCGCGCGGTGCCGGCGCATATCCCGGTGACTGCCAAGATGCGCCTGGGCTTCGACAGCCCCGACGGTGCATTGGTGTGCGCCACGGCCTTGGCCGAGGGCGGCGCCGCCCATATCGTGGTGCATGCCCGTACCAAAGCCGATGGCTACAAGCCGCCCGCGCATTGGGAGTGGATTCCTCGTGTGCAGGAGGTGGTCAAGGTTCCGGTGTTTGCCAACGGCGATATCTGGAGTGTTGAAGACTGGCGGCGTTGTCGCGAAGTCAGCGGCGCCGAAGACATCATGCTCGGCCGTGGCTTGGTGGCGCGTCCTGATCTCGCGCGGCAAATCGCGGCTGCTCGTGCAGGTGAAGACGTGGTGGAAATGTCCTGGGCCCAACTGCAACCGCTGCTGCAGGATTTCTGGGTGCAATGCGTGGCGCAGTTGACCGAGCGCCAGGCGCCGGGTCGCCTGAAGCAGTGGCTGGCGATGTTGACGCGTAACTACCCTGAAGCGGTGGCGTTGTTTGCCGCCTTGCGGCGTGAGACATCGCTGGAGCAAGTCAGTCGTTTGCTCGGCGTGCCCCACCCTCCGGTTTATCAACCCTGACGGGGGAGTGGGGCGGCGGCATGGCGTGCATGGCTGCATGTTTTAAGGAAATGCTCCGTATCGAAAGATGCGGGGCATTTTTTGTTTATGGGCAGCATTAGTGATGCGGCGTCAAGTGAGATGTATTTTTTATATTTAACCAAGCTGATGTATCGCCGGGTGTCTTTTTATTTAAGTTCATACACATGTGTCAGTTTGTCTTGATTTGTTTCTTGCGAGGCTGTTAGCAGAATCAATTACTGGGCGGTATCCGGAATTATTTCGCTGAGTTGCGCGCGCGTCGATTTATTAATTTGTATTTCCGTTAATGCTTTCGCTTGGCGGCTTGATTCGCGGACTTCCGATAAAAGCCATGGGGTATTATCTGAAAATTCGGTTTGGTTTCCTTATATGAAATGCGATTCGAGGAACCCGACAACGTTATTTTCCACGAAAGTAGGGACTGTGAAGCAGCTTTGTTGCTTACTGGTCAATAAGACTAATTGCTTTCCTGTTCCTATAGCGGAGTCAGGTTGCGTTAATTGAGGAAGTTATGAATGTCTCTAACGATCAATAATCCTACTTTTGTAAAACCCGATACATCGATTCTCGATCAACCGTCGTCCAAGCCGACGAGCGCTGATGCTAAATCCACCCCGCCTAGTAGCACTTCCCGTTCCGATGTTTCGACGGCGCGCTTTGAAAATTCTAGCGTTAAAAATAACGAATTGATGTTCAGCGCGGGTGCACTCTCCAAGATGTTTGACATGATCGAACAGTTCTTTAGGTCTATGCGGGAAGTGTTTGTTGGGCGAAATAATGCGCCTGATCTTATGTCTGGTTTGAAGCATTCGCCGGGTCTTACGCCGGACGTCACCAAAGCGCCTGTGAAGCCGGATGCCGCTGACCAACCGGCGACGCCAGGCGCAGATAAGCGAATGGTAAAGCCGGATATGGAAAAGCAATCGGTGAAGCCGGATGCTGCCGACCCATCCGTGACACCAGGCTTGGATAAGCGTCGGGTAACCCCTCAGGCAACGGACCTCTCCGGTAAGGCTGACGCAGAGAAGTCGAAGGTTTTAGCGGACGCCCGCAACACCCCAAAACCGGTGATGCCGCAAGTGCCCCGGCCTGAGGTCGCAGTGACCAACGATGCAAAGGCGAACGTACAGGTGAATGTCAACGTCAGCCATTGTCACTGCCCCGACCACGGCGTATTGCCTGATAGTGGGATCAGGCCAAGGGTTATCCCAGACGTGCGCGTTGGGCCCAATCCCGATATAACGCCTGGCGTAACGCCAAAACCCGTGCCGAGAGTCAAGCCTGAGGTAAAACCGGACACGAAGCCAGACGTGAAGTTGGATGTGAAACCGGACACGAATCCGGCGGTGAAGTTGGATGTGAAACCGGACACGAACCCGGCGGTGAAGTTGGATGTGAAACCGGACACGAATCCGGCGGTGAAGTTGGATGTGAAACCGGATATGAATCCGGCGGTGAAGTTGGATGTGAAACCGGAAACGAAGCCGGCCGTGAAGTTGGATGTGAAGCCGGATACGAAACCCAACGTGACGCCACCCGTCAATCCGGAGACACTCGTCGAAGTTAAACCTGACAAAACGGAACCTGATTTGACCAGCCCTGGCCCAGCCGAAAATATATTCGATAACAGGGACTGGCGTTTTAATAGGCGGCCTGCATTCAGGCGTTGAAAACAACAGGCTAGGTTCGTTCACGTAAAACAATGACTTCTCCGGTGTCGGCTCGGTTCGGTGAGGTCATTGTTCAAGGAGTCAGTTATGCCATGTCCTTTAATTAATAATGTTGCGCGTGTGATAGATGTGCGCCAGGTCCTGGGTGTTGATACTTTCAATGCAGTGAATGAAGACGTCTCGCACGGTTCTTCCAGAAATAACATAAAGTTTGATGCGTCGCCCAGCGCCGTCGCGAATGTAAAAAATAGTGCTGTCCAAAATGCGGATGCGGTCAATTCATTGGTGGCATTATTTACTTCATTTTTTAACCAATTAATTGGCTTGATATCCAATAAAAAAGAAACAACCGTACCTGACGTTCCACGTCCCCCTGACGTCCTGCCCAAGGTCGTACCTGATCCGACACCGCCCGCTCCCGGACCCGCCACTGATATCCCAGGTCTTTCAAGCAAGCGTAGTGGTGCCAAGCCGGAGAATATTTGGAGTGGTTTTCGTCAGGGCCCCGATGGCAATTGTGTCACTGTCTCGGCGATCAAGGCGGCGATGCATCGCTTCGGTCAAAGCCCAACGGATATTTATAAAGAGGTGAAAAAAACCAGTACGGGTTATCACGTGGTCATGCGCGACGGCTATGAACTGACCTTGAGCGACCAAGAGTTGAGAGAGGGCGCACAAGGCGCGAAGTTTATTGGCCCAGACAAAGGAATGCTCAAGGATGCGCAGTTTCTGTTTGCGGTGAGCGCCAAGCGTGCTCAACTGGACAATAACGACGGCACGGCGGGCAGGAGTTACCGTGCTGCGATCCACAGCTTGAACAACGGTGAGGATGAATCCATAGCGGGTGAGGGGTTTGAACGGCTTGGATTGAAAAAGCACATGAAAAGAGTCTCCGTGCGTGAGCTCGCCCGTGGACAAATAGGCATGTGTAATCGAGCCGGGCATTCGGTGGCGGTTATCAACGGACGTGAAGAGTTGTGGGGGCGGCAGGGTTCGACACCGAGGCGGGGCGTTGCAGTAGCCTTGATCTAGGGGTCGCTTACCAGCGCTGAAGGGCGGGTGTCGGCTATACCAGCAGCCGCCTGAAGCCTTCAATCGGCAGCGGACGACTGTGTAAATACCCTTGGTATAAATGGCAGCCCAGCTTTTGCAGGAACGCCAGTTGTTCAGGGGTTTCCACGCCCTCGGCAATCACCTCCAGGTTCAAGCTGCGCGCCATTGCCACAATGGCGCGGATGATTTCGGCATCGTTGGGATCGTGGGTGGCATCGCGGACAAACGATTGGTCGATTTTCAGCGCGTCCACCGGCAAGCGCTTGAGGTAAGTGAGGGATGAATAGCCGGTGCCGAAGTCATCCATCGCAAAGCTCACGCCGAGTTTTTTCAGGCGGCGCATCTTGCTGATGGTGTCGTCGAGGTTCTGGATCACGATGCCTTCGGTGATTTCCAGTTTCAGCAGGCTGCAGGGCAAGGAGTGCTGCTGCAGACTGCGCTCCACCCGCTCGACAAAATCGCTCTGGCGGAACTGCCTCGGGCTGATGTTCACACACAGGCTGAAGTCCAACGGGTCGATCTTGCCCTCCTGAAGCAATTGCCCGAACGCCGCGCAGGCCTCGTCGAGAATCCAGGTGCCGACTTCAAGGATCAAGCCACTGTCTTCCAATACCTTGATAAATTCCGCCGGCGACTGCGCGCCCAATTGCGGGTGCTGCCAGCGCACCAAGGCTTCGGCGCCGACGATACGGTTGCCGCGCGCGTCCACTTGCGGCTGGTAATGCACGCTGAACTCGCCGCGCGACAGGGCCAGGCGCAGGTCGGTTTCCATGCGCAGACGTTCGCTGGCGGTCTTCTGCATGCTGTTGTGGAACATTTGCGTGGTATTGCGCCCCGAGTCCTTGGCGCGGTACAGCGCGATGTCGGCGCGCTTGAGCAGGTCGGCCGGGGTCGAACCGTGGTCGGGGATCAGCGCCACGCCGATGCTGGGAGTGACTTGCAGGCGTTGACCGTCCAAAAACATTGGCTCCGAGAGCAACTCACGCAGGGTATTGGCCAGGTTCTGAACCTGATGGCTGACTTCGTTGCGTGAGCCTTCCAGACCGCTAAGCAACACCACGAACTCATCGCCGCCCAGGCGCGCCACGGTGTCTTCCATGCGCACGCTGGCTTCAAGCCGCGCGGTGACGATTTTCAACACGGTGTCGCCCACCGGGTGGCCGAGGGAATCGTTGATGTGCTTGAAATGGTCCAGGTCCAGAAACAACAGCGCCCCGCGCAGATTGTGGCGCTTGAGCAATGCAATCTGCTGGCTCAGACGATCCATCAGCAACGCGCGGTTGGGCAGGTTGGTCAGTGGGTCGTGATAGGCCAGGTGGCGGATCTGCGCCTGGGCGTTTTTCAGCAGGCTCACATCCCGCGCCGTCAGCAGCAGGCACGGGGTTTCATTCAGCGTAATGGGCTCCACCGAGACTTCCACTGCCAGCAATTCGCCGCGTTTGTTGTGCCAGAGCATCTCCAGATGATGGATGCGACCCTTGATCTGCAGCTCGGCCAGCAGCGCCGAGCGTTGTTTGTCGTCGGCCCAGATGCCGATCTGGTAGAGGGTCAGACCGATGGCCTCTTCAGCACGGTAGCCGGTCAAGCGGCAGAAACCATCGTTGACTTCTACATACCGGCCGGTGTCGCGTTCGGTGATCGAGATAGCGTCCGGGCTGGAATGGAACGCCTTGGCGAACTTTTCTTCGCTGGCCTTCAACGCCGCCTCCGAGCGTTGTTGCTGGGTGATATCGCGCAAGGTTGTGACAATGCATGGTTGCTCCCCCACTTTGATCAGGCGGCTGGAAATTACACAGGTGAGGCTGCGGCCGTCTTTGTGATGGGCCACCACCGCCACATTGTTCAGCGCTTGCTCGCGGATTACTCGCTCGATGCGCTCAAGGCGCTGGCTCGAATCGTTCCATAGGCCGATTTCATCGGCGCTTCTGCCGATCACCTCGGCGACGCTCCAGCCGAAGGTCTGGGTAAACGCCGGGTTGATCTCGATGAACGCGCCGCTATCCAGGCCGGTGACGCAGATTGGGTCGGGGCTGGCCTGGAACAGACTGGCGAATTTCTCTTCGGAGGCGCTCAGGCGCTGTTCCCGTTCGACCTGGTCAGTGATGTCCAGCAAGGTGCCCGCCATGCGCAACGGCGCGCCCTGGGCGTCGCGGTACAGGCGGGCGCGGCTTTCCAAGTAGCGTGAGGAGCCGTCTTCCATCGGCACGCGGTAGGTCAGCTGATAGTTGCCGGCCGGGCCTTCGCGCAGGGTGCGGTAGGCATGGCGCATATTTTCGCGCTCTTCATCGGGCATGCCTTCGAAAAACGCATCGAAGGACTCGTGGAACGGCTCCGGCGGCAGGCCATGCAGTTGGGCGGCGCGGGCCGAGCCGTAGAGCATGCCGCTGGGGATGTGCCAATCCCAGGTGCCCAATTGCGCGGAATCAAGGGCCAGGTCGAGACGCTCCTGGCTGTCCTTGAGGGCGTCCTCGGCCATTTTGCGTTCGGTGGTGTCGAGGAACGTGCTGATCAGGTAGGCCTCACCGTCCAGTTCGACCTTCTGGGCGCTGAGCGTGCCGTCGTGGATCTGGCCGTTACTGGCGCAGAACTGCACTTCCATGGTGATCGGTTCGCCCTTACGCTGGGTGGCTTTGACCAGTTGCGCGCGCTGTTCGGGATGGCGCCACAGGCCCAGGTCCAGGGTGGTGCGGCCAATCGCATCGGCCAGGGGCCAGCCGAACAGCATTTCGAAATACTGGTTGGCCTCGCTGATCAAACCGTCGGCCTGGCGGGTCAGCAGCACCATGTTCGGGCACAGGTGGAACAGCGTGGCGAAGCGCTTTTCGGAGTGGCTGAGGGCGTGCTCCCGTTCGCGCTGCTCGGTGATCTCGCGGATCACCCCGATCATGCGGCCCCGTCCGGTGCTGTCCGGCACCACACTGCCGTTGATCTCCAGCCAATGAAAGCTGCCGTCGGGCCACTGGATGCGGTGGTGCATGGCTTGCTCGAACGGCTCGCCGGCCAAAACGGCGTGGAAGGCGCGCACCACCCGGGAGCGATCGGCGGGATCCAGCAGCTCCAGGTATTCCAGGTCCTTGGGCAGTGGCTGGCGCGGGTCGAAGCCGAACAGCGCCTGGGTGCCCCGTGACCAACTGATGCGCCCGCTGTCGATTTCCCAGCACCATGCGCCCAGGCGCGCGGCATTGAGCGCCGCCAGCAACTGCGGGGCGCTCTCCCAGCTTTGCTCCGCCTCGCGCGGGTCGAGGGCGTAGATGCGGGGCAGCGGTGGCATGGAATCGACGGGGGTGCGCATTATCAAAGGGCCTTGGCTCACTCAATGGGCAAACAACGCGGTCCTGCTCAATAAACCGGGACGCAGTAGATCATGCCGATATCCCCGGGAGATCGACCTGTGCATCCAGCAAGCTCATAAAGGCTCGCGCAGCGTTCGACAGCGTCCTTTCGGTGTGCACGATATAGCCTAGCTGGCGACTGAGCTGTATGCCTGGCAAAGCAACACTGGCCACCTGATCGTCCAGCATGGTGCGCGGCAGCACGCTCCAGGCCAGGCCGATGGACACCATCATTTTGATGGTTTCCAGGTAATTGGTGCTCATCGCAATATTCGGCGTGAGCCCCTGAGCCTCGAACAAACGGCTGACAATATGGTGGGTAAAGGTGTTACCGCCAGGGAATACGGCTGGGTGGCCGGCAATGTCGGCCAGACTCACAGGGCTATCGCCGGCCAGGCTGTGTTCCGGCGCTACCACGAAATCCAGCGGGTCGTCCCAAACGGGGGTGGCGCGCACTAGATGATGAGGGTCGGGCGCCAGGGTGATCACCGCCACTTCGGCACGGCCATGGAGGATTTCTTCGTAGGCCACTTCCGAATCCAGAAACTGAATATCCAAGGCCACGTTAGGGTACTGCCGGGTAAATGTGCGCAGTACCGGCGGCAGGCGATGCAGGCCGATATGGTGGCTGGTGGCAAGGGTCAGGCGCCCGCTGACTTCGCCGGTGAGATTGGTGAGGGCGCGGCGGGTGTCGTCCAGCACATTCAGAATCTGATACGCGCGCGGCAGCAGGGCACGCCCGGCTTCGGTCAGGCCGACCTCGCGGCCCAGGCGGTCGAACAGTCGCACGTTGAGCTGTTGCTCCAGGCCAGCAATGCGCTTGCTGATGGCGGGCTGGGTCAGGTGCAGGCGCTCGCCGGCCCCGGAAAAGCTGCCAGTCTCGGCGATGGCAATAAAGGCATTGAGGTTGGCCAGGTCCATTGTTGTATTCCAGTTGGTAATCCAAAGCATAAAAAATATGAATTTGAGTTATTTAATGTAGCGCCATACCATCAGCCTCACAAGCCAAAGGGTTATTGATACGTCTCAAAACCCGGGGCATAGAAAGACCGCTGATGAGGACCGACTGATGGCCGGCAAAACGCTTTACGACAAGCTTTGGGATTCCCATGAAGTGAAACGGCGCGACGACGGTTCGTCGCTGATCTATATCGACCGTCACATCATCCATGAAGTGACCTCGCCCCAAGCGTTCGAAGGCCTGCGGCTGGCCGGGCGCAAGCCTTGGCGCGTCGATTCCATCATCGCCACCCCGGACCACAACGTACCGACCACTCCCGAGCGCAAGGGCGGCATCGACGCCATCGCCGACCAGGTGTCGCGCCTGCAGGTGCAAACCCTCGACGACTATTGCGACGAATATGGCATCACCGAATTCAAGATGAATGACGTGCGTCAAGGCATCGTGCACGTCATCGGCCCGGAGCAGGGCGCCACGCTGCCGGGCATGACCGTGGTGTGCGGCGACTCCCACACCTCTACTCACGGTGCGTTCGGCGCGCTGGCCCATGGCATCGGCACTTCCGAGGTGGAGCATGTGTTCGCCACCCAGTGCCTGGTCGCCAAGAAAATGAAGAACATGCTGGTGCGCGTCGAAGGCCAATTGCCTTTTGGCGTGACCGCCAAGGACATCGTGTTGGCTGTGATCGGCAAGATCGGCACCGCCGGCGGGAACGGCCATGCCATCGAGTTCGCCGGCAGCGCCATTCGTGATCTGTCCATCGAAGGCCGCATGACCATTTGCAACATGTCCATCGAAGCCGGTGCCCGCGTGGGCATGGTGGCGGCGGACGAAAAAACCATCGAGTACGTCAAAGGCCGGCCGTTCGCCCCGCAAGGCGCCGACTGGGCCGCGGCGGTCGAAGCCTGGAAAGACCTGGTGTCCGACGCCGATGCGGTGTTCGACACCGTGGTCGAACTGGATGCAACCCAGATCAAGCCGCAGGTCAGTTGGGGCACTTCGCCGGAAATGGTCTTGGCGGTGGATCAGAACGTGCCGGACCCGGCCAAGGAAACCGACCTGGTCAAGCGCGGCTCCATCGAGCGCGCCTTGAAGTACATGGGGTTGACCGCCAACCAGGCGATCACCGATATCCAGTTGGATCGCGTGTTCATCGGCTCCTGCACCAACTCGCGGATCGAAGACCTGCGCGCCGCGGCGGTGATCGCCAAGGGCCGCAAAGTCGCCTCGACCATCAAGCAAGCCATCGTGGTGCCGGGCTCGGGCCTGGTCAAAGCGCAAGCCGAGGCCGAGGGCTTGGACAAGATCTTTCTTGAGGCCGGTTTTGAATGGCGCGAGCCGGGCTGCTCCATGTGCCTGGCGATGAACCCGGACCGTTTGGAGTCGGGCGAGCATTGCGCGTCGACCTCCAACCGTAACTTCGAAGGGCGTCAGGGCGCCGGTGGCCGTACCCATCTGGTCAGCCCGGCCATGGCCGCAGCTGCTGCCGTCAACGGTCGTTTCATCGACGTTCGCGAATTGATCTGAGGAATACCCGATGCGAGCTTTTACCCAACACACAGGTCTTGTCGCGCCGTTGGACCGTGCCAACGTGGACACCGACCAGATCATCCCCAAGCAGTTCTTGAAGTCGATCAAGCGCACCGGCTTCGGCCCCAACCTGTTCGACGAGTGGCGCTATCTGGACGTGGGCTATGCCTATCAGGACAACTCCAAGCGCCCGCTGAACAAGGATTTCGTCCTCAACGCCGAGCGTTACCAGGGCGCCAGTGTATTGCTGGCCCGGGAAAACTTCGGCTGCGGTTCCAGCCGTGAGCACGCGCCGTGGGCCCTGGAAGAATATGGCTTTCGCAGCATCATCGCGCCGAGCTTTGCCGACATCTTCTTCAACAACAGCTTCAAGAACGGCCTGTTGCCGATCATCTTGAGCGACGCCGAAGTGGACGAGCTGTTCCAGCAAGTGGAAGCCACTGTGGGCTACCAGTTGACGGTGGACCTGGCCGCGCAGACCGTGACCCGTCCGGACGGCAAGGTGTATCACTTTGAAGTGGATGCCTTCCGCAAGCACTGCCTGCTCAACGGGTTGGACGATATTGGCCTGACCCTGCAGGACGGCGATGCGATTGCGGCGTTTGAAGCCAAGCACCGGGCCAGCCAGCCTTGGTTGTTTCGTGACGCGTAAATTGATGTAGGCAGGGCCGGCTTCATCGGGGGCAAGCCCCCTCCCACCTTTTGAGTTGTGAATACATTCAAATGTGGGAGGGGGCTTGCCCCCGATAGGGCCGGTACCAGCAACACAACCCATGAAGGATGCCACCATGACCGCCACCGCCCACACCCAAGTCGTGCAAAAGCAATTCGGCGAACAGGCCTCGGCCTACCTGAGCAGCGCCGTGCACGCCCAAGGCACCGAATTCGCGCTGCTCCAGGCCGAGCTGGCCGGGCAGGGCGGTGCGCGACTGCTGGACCTGGGGTGTGGAGCCGGTCATGTGAGTTTCCAGGTGGCGCCGCTGGTCAAGGACGTGGTGGCCTACGACCTGTCCCAGCAGATGCTCGACGTAGTGGCCGCCGCCGCGCAGGAGCGCGGTCTCACCAACATAAGCACCGTAAACGGCGCCGCCGAGCGCTTGCCGTTCGCTGATGGCGAGTTCGATTTTGTGTTCAGTCGCTATTCGGCCCACCACTGGAGTGACCTCGGCCTGGCCCTGCGCGAAGTACGCCGGGTGCTTAAACCGGGGGGCGTGGCGGCCTTTGTCGATGTGCTGTCACCCGGCAGCCCGCTGCTGGACACTTACCTGCAAACCGTCGAAGTGCTGCGCGACACCAGCCACGTAAGCGATTATTCTGCCGCTGAATGGATGCGTCAGCTCAGCGAAGCCGGTTTGCACGTACGCAACAGCAGCCGCCAACGCCTGCGTCTGGAATACACCTCTTGGGTCGAGCGCATGCGCACGCCACAAGCCTTGCGCACCGCGATTCTTGAGCTGCAGCAAGCGATGGGCCAGGAAGTGCGCGATTACTACGAGATTCAAGCCGACGGTACCTTCAGCACCGACGTGTTGGTAGTGTGGGCCGAGCGCTGATTAATTTTTCCGACCTGTCCCGCGGATGGGTCGCCCGATGAAATGAGGCAAGCATGAGCAAGCAGATTCTGATTCTCCCTGGCGACGGTATTGGTCCGGAAATCATGGCCGAAGCGGTCAAAGTCCTGGAGCTGGCCAACACCAAGTACAGCCTGGGCTTCGAATTGAGCCACGACGTGATCGGCGGCGCCGCCATCGACAAGCATGGCGTGCCGCTGGCCGATGAAACCCTGGAACGTGCCCGTGCCGCCGATGCCGTGCTGCTGGGCGCCGTGGGCGGACCGAAATGGGACAAGATCGAACGCGACATCCGTCCGGAGCGCGGCTTGCTGAAAATCCGCGCGCAACTGGGCCTGTTCGGCAATCTGCGCCCGGCGATCCTTTATCCGCAGCTGGCTGATGCGTCGAGCCTCAAGCCGGAGGTGGTATCGGGTCTGGACATTCTGATCGTGCGTGAGCTGACCGGCGGTATCTATTTCGGCGCCCCACGCGGCGTGCGCGTGCTGGACAACGGCGAGCGTCAGGCCTACGACACCTTGCCCTACAGCGAAAGCGAAATCCGCCGGATCGCCCGTGTCGGTTTCGACATGGCCCGCGTGCGCGGCAAAAAGGTCTGCTCGGTGGACAAGGCCAACGTACTGGCGTCCAGCCAACTGTGGCGCGAGATTGTCGAAGAAGTCGCCAAGGACTACCCGGACGTTGAACTGAGCCACATGTATGTCGATAACGCCGCGATGCAGCTGGTGCGCGCGCCCAAGCAGTTCGACGTGATCGTCACCGACAACCTGTTCGGCGATATCCTGTCCGACCAGGCCTCGATGCTCACCGGTTCCATCGGCATGCTGCCGTCGGCGTCTTTGGACACCAACAACAAGGGTATGTACGAGCCTTGCCACGGCTCGGCGCCTGACATCGCAGGGCAGGGCATTGCCAACCCGCTGGCGACTATCCTTTCGGTGTCGATGATGCTGCGTTACACCTTCAACCTGAGCGACGCGGCGGATGCCATCGAGAAGGCCGTGAGCCTGGTCTTGGATCAGGGCTTGCGCACTGGCGACATCTGGTCGCAGGGTTGCACCAAAGTCGGTACGCAAGAAATGGGCGACGCAGTAGTCGCCGCGCTGCGGAATCTGTAATCTCTCGGGCCCGCTTGCAGTTGTTGCTGCAAGGCGGCCCACTTTTTAACAAGGTGTAGTTGCGATGAAACGTGTAGGTCTGATCGGTTGGCGCGGTATGGTCGGTTCCGTGCTCATGCAGCGGATGCTGGAAGAGCAGGATTTCGATCTTATTGAGCCGGTGTTTTTCACCACGTCGAACGTGGGTGGCCAGGGGCCGTCCGTGGGCAAGGACATTGCTCCGCTCAAGGACGCCTACAGCATTGACGAGCTGAAGACCCTCGACGTGATTCTGACCTGCCAGGGCGGCGACTACACCAGCGAAGTCTTCCCCAAGCTGCGCGAGGCCGGCTGGCAGGGGTACTGGATCGACGCCGCGTCGAGCCTGCGCATGCAGGACGATGCCGTGATCATCCTGGACCCGGTCAACCGCAAGGTCATCGACCAGCAACTGGACGCCGGCACCAAGAACTACGTCGGGGGCAACTGCACCGTCAGCCTGATGCTGATGGGCCTGGGCGGCCTGTTCGAAGCAGGGCTGGTCGAGTGGATGAGCGCCATGACCTATCAGGCGGCGTCCGGCGCCGGCGCGCAGAACATGCGCGAGCTGATCAAACAGATGGGCGCCACCCACGCCGCCGTCGCTGATCAATTGGCCGATCCTGCCAGCGCGATCCTCGACATCGACCGCCGTGTGGCCGAAGCCATGCGCAGCGAAGCCTACCCGACCGAGAACTTCGGCGTGCCGTTGGCCGGCAGCCTGATTCCCTGGATCGACAAGGAGCTGCCCAACGGTCAGAGCCGTGAAGAGTGGAAGGCCCAGGCCGAGACCAACAAGATCCTCGGTCGCTTCAAGAGCCCGATCCCAGTCGACGGTATCTGCGTGCGCATCGGCGCCATGCGCTGCCACAGCCAGGCGCTGACCATCAAACTGAACAAAGACGTGCCGATCGCCGATATCGAATCGCTGATCAGCCAGCACAACCCCTGGGTCAAACTGGTGCCGAACAACCGCGAGATCAGCATGCAGGAGCTGAGCCCGACCAAGGTCACCGGCACCCTGAATGTACCGGTGGGTCGTCTGCGCAAGCTGAACATGGGCACCCAGTACCTGGGCGCATTCACCGTCGGCGACCAGTTGTTGTGGGGCGCGGCCGAACCGCTGCGTCGCATGCTGCGGATTCTGCTGGAGCGTTGATCGCCTGAGGCGGTAAGAGAAACCCGCGTTCTGGTGACAGACGCGGGTTTTTTGTTGGGAGTTCGGGTGCTATCGGGGGCAAGCCCCCTCCCACAGTGGCACGTGTTCGCAACTCAAAGGTGGGAGGGGGCTTGCCCCCGATAGCGCCATCCGCCCCACCACACCCCCACGCCAATTGCCTCGCCCCCAGCCACCCGGTAAAGTGCCGCTCCCCCCGCAATGCCCGAGGCAACCCCCATGACCCAGACCTTTGAAGTCGCCGTGATCGGCGCCACCGGCACCGTCGGTGAAACCCTGGTGCAGATTCTCGAAGAACTGGCGTTTCCGGTGGGCACCTTGTATCTGCTAGCGGGCAGCAACTCCGCCGGGGCCTCGGTGCCGTTTCGTGGCAAGAACGTGCGGGTCAGAGAAGTCGACGAGTTCGATTTCAGCAAAGCGCACCTGGCGTTTTTCGCCGCCGGCCCGGCCGTGACCATGAGCTTCGCTGCGCGCGCCACGGCCGCGGGTTGCTCGGTGATCGACCTGTCGGGCGCGTTGCCCGCCGAGCAGGCGCCGCAGGTGGTGCCCGAGGCCAATGCCCATCTGCTCGATGGACTGGGCAAACCTTTCCTGCTGAGCGGCCCGAGCCCATCCGCCACATACCTGGCGGTGGCCCTGGCGCCGTTGCGTGGCTTGCTGGATATCCAGCGCGTTAACGTTACCGCTAATCTGGCGGTGTCGGCACAGGGGCGCGAAGCCGTCAGTGAACTGGCCCGGCAAACCGCCGAATTGCTGAATGCGCGGCCATTGGAGCCAACGTTTTTCGATCGCCAGATGGCCTTTAACCTCTTGGCGCAAGTCGGCACGCCAGATGCCCAAGGTCATACCGCCCTGGAAAAGCGCCTGGTACACGAACTGCGCGCCGTGCTGGATTTACCTTTGCTAAAGATTTCCGCAACCTGCGTTCAAGCCCCGGTGTTTTTTGGCGATAGCCTGACTGTCTCGCTGCAATTGGGGGCGCCGGTCGATCTTGCTGCGGTGAATCGCATCCTCGATACCTCGCCAGGGATAGAGCTTGTAGAGGAGGGCGATTATCCAACGGCAGTCGGCGATGCGGTGGGCCAGGATGTGGTCTATGTCGGGCGTGTGCGTGCCGGTGTGGATGACCCGGCGGAACTAAATCTGTGGCTGACGTCAGATAACGTACGCAAAGGCGCGGCGCTCAACGCCGTGCAGTTGGCGCAGTTGTTGATAAAAGGCCTTGTGTAAAAGATACTTGGCGGCAATTTGTAGATTGATTCTAACCAAGCGCTATGCTTGGCCCCAAGCAGAAACAATTGCGTGTCGGTGACCTATCGGCTCGCCATGCCTTTTATGGCAGCGGTTACCAACCTTCTCGCAGGCCGGGGAGCGTTCAAACAAAGGATGAGGCTATGGTTCAAGTTCGCAAACTGGTGTTAGCAATAGCGGCCGCCTCGGCGCTGTCCTCCGGTATGGCGCAGGCGCTCCAGTTGGGGGAAATGACCCTCAAGTCGAAGCTGAACCAGCCCTTGTCGGTGGAAATCGAATTGCTCGATGTCGGCGGCCTCACGGCGTCCGAGATCACGCCGAGCCTGGCGTCGTCCCAGGCATTTGTGGATGCCGGCGTCGATCGTCAGGCGTTTCTCGATGACCTGACGTTCACCCCGGTGGTCAATCCCAATGGTCGCAGTGTGGTGCGCGTCACCTCCAGCAAGCCATTGCCCGATTCCTACATCCGTTTCCTGTTGCAGGTGCAATGGCCCAATGGCCGTTTGATGCGTGACTACAGCGTGCTGCTTGACCCGGCCAAGTTCGATCAGCCGGCCGCCACCACGGCAGCTCCGGCGCCGCGCCTGAGTGCGCCGGCCGTGAGCAAGCCCGCCCAGCACACCACCACTCCCCGCGATACCCTGTGGGAAATTGCCGAAAAGCATCGCAATGGCGCTTCGGTCCAACAGACCATGCTGGCTATCCAGGCGCTTAATCCGAGCGCGTTCGTCGACGGCAATATCAACCGGCTGAAAACCGGCCAGGTGCTGCGCCTGCCGGACACCGTCCAAAGTACCGCACTGCCGCAACCCCAGGCGATCGCCGAAGTCAGGGCGCAGAACGAGGCCTGGCGTCAGGGCCGTCGCACGGCGGCCAACCAGGCCGCCGGCAAGCAGCAACTGGATGCCACCAAACGCACCCAGGCAGGCAATGCCCCGGCGACCACCAACGCCAACGACAACCTGAGCCTGGTATCTGCCGAAGCGGCCAAGAAAGGCGGCAAGGGTAAGGCTGGCGACAGCCAGGCCCTGAGCGACAAGTTGGCGATGACCCAGGAGCAATTGGACACTACGCGTCGCGACAACGAAGAGCTGAAAAGCCGCGCCGCCGACCTGCAAAGCCAACTGGACAAGCTGCAAAAGCTGATTCAACTGAAGAACGATCAGTTGGCTCGCCTCCAGGCTGAAAAAGCGGACCCTGCCGCCGCCGCGCCGGCGATGTCGGCCCAACTGGCCGCCGACCCCGCTGCCACCCCGGTTACTCCTGCTGCACCGACCACACCGACCGCAGTGGCCCCGGTGTCTGAACCGGTCAAGACGGACGCAGCACCGGCCACCACCGAAGGCAAGTTCAATGAGCTGCTGACCAATCCGATCGTCCTGGGTGTGGTCGGCGGTGCCGCGGCCTTGATTGCACTGCTGCTTTTGCTGCTGGTGTTGCGCCATCGCAATGCTCGCCGCGAAGAAGAAAAGCACCTGCGCATGGCGCGAGCCCTGGCCGAAGAGCCGGAATTCACCTCCAATATCGACCAGGACTTGCCGCCGGACAGTTTTGAAGGCCTGGAAGTGCCACCACCAAACGTCAAACTGGCTGCTGCGCCCGCGCCTGCTGCGGTGAGCGCGCCGGTGGCGGCACCGTCGGTTGCGTCCGTGCTGTCGCCCCTGGCCGCGGCGGTCGCGCCGCAAAACGCCAATGATGCCTTGGCGCTGGCTCAGTCCCATATCGATCGCGGCCTGCTCAACCAGGCCGCCGACGTATTGGAGCAAGCGATCAAGCATGAGCCCAAGCGCAGCGATCTGCGCCTGAAGCTGATGGAGGTCTATGGCCTGCAAAACGACAAAGACGGCTTCGTCACCCAAGAGCGTCAACTGGTGGCCAACGGTGAAAACCACGCCCAGGTCGAGCAGCTCAAGGCGCGCTTCCCGGCGATGGCTGTGCTGGCGGCGGGGGTCAGTGCCGCGGTGGCCGCCGCTGCCCTTGACGCTCAGTACGTCAAGGAGTTGCTGGAAGATAAGCCGGCGCAGCAGTCGGAAGCGTTCGATACCGATTTCGACCTGAGCCTGGACGAGCTGGAGTCGGCATCCCCAGCCGAACTCAAGGACGATCAGCAGACCTTCGAATCCCTGCTCAAGGAGCAAACCCAGGCCCAGGCCGCCACGGATGAGCTGGCGGATTTCGACTTGCAACTGGACGCACCGGCGTCGGCGCAGTCGGACGACGATTTCCTCTCGGGTCTGGAAAGCGAGATGAAGGATGTACCGGCCGTCGAGCCGCCAACGTTGACCCCCGCGGCGCTGGACGACTTCGAACTGCCGGAAGATTTCGATTTGTCACTGGCGGACGAACCCGAAGCAGAGGCCAAGCCGGATGCGTTTGCCTCGGAGCTGAACGACGTCAACGCTGAGTTGGATCGCCTGTCTCAGAGCCTTGAGCACCCGTCCTTCACGGCGCAGGACGCCGCGCTGGGTGACGATGAGCCAGAGTTTGACTTCCTCTCCGGCACCAATGAAGTGGCCACCAAGCTTGACCTGGCCCAGGCCTATATCGACATGGGCGATGCGGATGGTGCGCGGGACATCCTGTCCGAGGTGCTCACCGAGGGCAACGAGGTGCAGCGCGGCGAGGCCAAGGAGATGCTCGGCCGGCTGGCTTGATGACCGGCCATTGACGTAGCGGCGGCCTTCGGGTCGCCGTTTTGCTTTGCAGCCCACCAAACACATGGCGTCCGCGGCGAGCCGCCTTATAATGGCCGCCTTTGCGCAACTCATCAGGCTCTCAGTTCTTGGCAAATATAGATAACGCGGCCGCCGAAATGGCGGCCGCAGGCTTTTACCGCATCGCCTTGGGCGTTGAATACAAAGGTTCGCGCTATCGCGGCTGGCAGCGCCAGGCGTCCGGCGTGCCGACGGTGCAGGAAACCCTGGAGAATGCGCTGTCCAAAGTCGCCGACTCGCCGGTGTCGCTGATGTGCGCCGGGCGCACCGATGCCGGCGTCCACGCGTGCGGCCAGGTGGTGCATTTCGATACCCAGGCCGAGCGCTCGATGAAGGCATGGGTCATGGGCGCTAATATCAATTTGCCCCATGACGTCAGCGTCAGCTGGGCCAAAGTCATGCCCGCGCATTTTCACGCGCGTTTCAAGGCCATCGCCCGGCGCTACCGTTACGTGATCTACAACGACCAGATCCGTCCGGCCCACCTCAATGAAGAGATCACCTGGAACCATCGCCCGCTGGACGCCGAACGTATGGCCGAGGCGGCGCAGCATTTGGTCGGTGTACATGACTTCAGCGCGTTTCGTGCCGGCCAGTGCCAGGCCAAGTCGCCGATCAAGGAAGTTCACCACCTGCGTGTTACCCGTCACGGCAAGATGATTGTGTTGGATATTCGTGCCGGGGCGTTCCTGCACCATATGGTGCGCAATATCGCTGGCGTGCTGATGACTATCGGCGCCGGCGAGCGCCCGGTGGAATGGGCCAAGGAAGTGCTGGAAAGCCGCATCCGGCGTACCGGGGGGGTGACGGCGCACCCGTTCGGGCTGTATCTGGTGCAAGTGGAGTACCGGGACGAATTCGAGCTGCCGGAGCGTTTTATCGGGCCACACTTCCTGACCGGCTTCAGCGAACTTGGCGGCTGACGCCCGGAAAAGCTTTTGTTACCATCCGGGACTTTCGCGGTCCAACCCCGAGGTTTCTACGACATGTCAGCCGTTCGCAGCAAGATTTGCGGGATTACCCGCATAGAAGACGCGCTGGCAGCCGTCGAGGCGGGGGCGGATGCCATCGGCCTGGTGTTTTATGCCAAAAGCCCGAGGTCGGTGAATGTGTTGCAGGCGCGGGCCATCATTGCCGCCTTGCCGCCGTTCGTGACCACCGTGGGGTTGTTCGTCAACGCCAGCCGTTGCGAACTCAACGAAACCCTGGATGCCGTGGCGCTGGACATGCTGCAATTCCATGGCGACGAGCCCCCCGAAGAATGTGAAAGCTATCAGCGGCCTTACATCAAGGCGCTGCGAGTCAAGGCCGGCGATGACATCGCCAGTGCCTGCGCCGCCTATGCCGGTGCGCGGGGCATACTGCTGGACACCTACGTCGAAGGTATTCCGGGCGGCACGGGTGAAGCGTTCGATTGGTCGCTGATTCCGCAAGGGTTGAGCAAACCGATCATCCTGGCCGGCGGGCTCACCCCAGCGAATGTCGGGGCGGCCATCCAGCAAGTCAGGCCCTATGCGGTAGATGTCAGCGGTGGGGTGGAACAGGCCAAAGGCGTCAAGGATCACAGCAAGATTCGCGCGTTCATGCAGGCCGTGCGCGACAGCAATGGCGGGATGTGACGGCTGGCAGTCTGCCGCCGTCCATAACTACCACTGTGTAAAACAGCCCGACGCCGTCTGTGGGTGGCTCGGAAACGAAGTGGCAACCTTGCGTTGGCAGGTTGTCTGGAAGGCTGAGGGCACTGGCTGGAAATGGCAGGTCGAACGTCTGACCCCGTCCAGTTTGTGTCATCGCCACATATGAATTTAGCTCAAGGGCATACGCGGGGCTGAGTTCAAGCCACCGGTACTGGAGAAAGAAAGCATGAGCAACTGGTTAGTAGACAAACTGATCCCTTCGATCATGCGTTCCGAGGTGAAGAAAAGCTCGGTTCCTGAAGGTCTGTGGCACAAGTGCCCATCCTGCGACGCGGTGCTGTACCGCCCCGAGCTGGAAAAGACCCTGGACGTTTGCCCCAAGTGCAACCACCACATGCGTATTGGCGCTCGCGCCCGCATCGACATCTTCCTCGACGCCGATGGCCGTAATGAGTTGGGCGCCGACCTGGAACCGGTCGACCGTCTCAAGTTCCGCGACGGCAAGAAGTACAAGGACCGTCTGAGCGCCGCACAAAAGCAGACCGGCGAGAAAGACGCACTGATTTCCGTCAGCGGTAAGCTGCTGGGCATGCCGGTCGTCGTGTCGGCGTTCGAATTCTCCTTCATGGGCGGTTCCATGGGCGCCATCGTTGGTGAGCGCTTCGTACGCGCCGCCAACTATGCGCTGGAAAACCGTTGCCCGATGATCTGCTTCGCCGCCTCCGGTGGTGCGCGTATGCAGGAAGCCTTGATCTCCCTGATGCAAATGGCCAAGACCTCCGCGGTACTGGCGCGTCTGCGCGAAGAAGGCATCCCGTTTATTTCCGTGCTGACCGACCCGGTCTACGGCGGCGTTTCCGCCAGCCTGGCGATGCTGGGTGATGTGATCGTCGGCGAGCCTAAAGCCCTGATCGGCTTTGCCGGCCCGCGCGTGATCGAGCAGACCGTGCGCGAAAAGCTGCCCGAAGGTTTCCAGCGCAGCGAGTTCCTGCTGGAGCACGGAGCCATCGACATGATCATTCCGCGCGGCGAACTGCGTCCGCGACTGGGCAACCTGCTGGCGCAAATGATGGGCTTGCCGACGCCGGTATACGTTGCGCCCAAGGTCGAGCCGATCGTGGTGCCGCCGGTGCCTGCAAACCTATGACCCAACGAACCCTGGGCGAATGGCTCGCCTACCTTGAGCAGTTGCATCCGTCCGCCATCGACATGGGCCTGGAGCGCTCGCAACAGGTAGCGGCCCGCCTCGGGTTGGGCCGGCCGGCACCGCGCGTGATCACGGTGACCGGCACCAACGGCAAGGGCTCTACCTGTGCCTTTGTCGCCGCGTTGCTGCAGGCCCAAGGCCTGAAGGTGGGCGTGTACAGCTCGCCGCACCTGCTGCGCTACAACGAGCGGGTGCAGATCAATGGCGTCGAAGCCAGCGATGCGCAACTGTGCGACGCCTTTGCCGCGCTTGATGCCGGGCGTGGCGATATTTCCCTGACTTACTTCGAAATGGGCACTCTGGCGGCGTTCTGGCTGTTCGAGCGTGCGCACCTGGATGTGGTGGTGCTGGAAGTGGGCCTGGGCGGGCGCCTGGACACGGTTAACGTGGTGGATGCCGACCTGGCGCTGGTCACCAGTATTGGCGTGGATCACGCCGATTATCTGGGCGACACACGGGAATCCGTGGCGTTCGAGAAGGCCGGAATCTTCCGCCAGGGCAAGCCTGCGCTGTGCGGCGATCTTGACCCGCCGCAGCCATTGCTGGACAAAGCGCGCACGCTGGATTGCCCGTTTTTCCTGCGAGGCCGTGAGTTCAAACTTGAGCTCGGCGAGCGGCACTGGCAATGGCAGGGGCGTGATGCGCGCGGACAGGTCGTGACGCTGGGTGACCTGCCGCTGTTGAATCTGCCGATGGAAAACGCTGCGCTAGCACTGCAAGCCTATCTGCTACTGGATCTGCCGTGGAATGCCGAGCAGATTGCTGCGACCTTGTTGGCGACCCGGGTGACCGGGCGCCTGGATCGTCGTGTGGTCCAATGGCAAGGCAAGCGCTTGAATCTGTTGCTGGACGTGGGGCATAACCCCCACGCCGCCGACTACCTGGCGCGCCGCTTGGCGCGCACGCCGCCGGTCGGGCGACGTCTTGCGGTCTTCGGGTTGCTGGCCGACAAGGATCTTGATGGGGTGATTGCGCCTCTACTGAGCCGCGTCCAGGCGTGGGCGGTAGCGCCGTTGGATACGCCGCGCAGTCGTCCTGCCGCGGAATTGGCGGCGGCGCTACAGAACCTTGGTGCACCGGTGACGTCGTATACAAGCGTCATCGCAGCCCTTGAGGCGCAGTGTGCGGTGGCAATGCCCGAGGACGAGATTCTGTTGTTCGGATCATTTTATTGTGTTGCCGAGGCGCTTGAGTGGTTGGCCCGGCGCTCCACGGAGGAAGCTGCACATGGCATTACTGGATAGCGCTTACAAGCAGCGGATGGTCGGCGCGCTGGTGCTGGTGGCGTTGGCGGTGATTTTCCTGCCGATGCTGTTTTCCCGCCAGGACGAACAGCGCCAGGTGGTGGTCGAGGCCCCGGCTGCGCCTCAGGCGCCAGCAGTGCCGCAGGTACAGGTTGAGCCGGTGGTGGTGCCTGAGCCGCAAGCCTTGCCGGAAGAAGAACCCGTGCCAAGCGAGGAAGAGCTGGCGACGCAACAGGCGCCGTCGATGCCGGTGCAGCCAAGCGTGCCGGTGGTCAAGCCTGCTCCGGCGCCTGCGCCAACGACCGCAGCGGCCAAGCCAGCAGCGCCAGCGCCGGCACCCAAGCCGGTGGCGCCACAGCCCGCCGCTCCGGGCAAGCCGGACGTGGGGCAGAGCCGTATCGATGCCAATGGCCTGTCGATCAGCTGGTCAATCCAGGTAGCCAGCCTGGGCAATCGCGACGGTGCCGACGCCTTGCAGAAAAAGCTGAGGGCTCAAGGGTACAACGCTTATATCCGCAGTGCTGACGGCAAGAATCGGGTATTTATCGGGCCGTTGATCGAGCGTGCCGAAGCCGATCGTTTGCGCGATTTGCTCGATCGTCAGCAGGGTCTGAAAGGTTTTGTGACCCGTTTCCAGCCTGAGCGTGGCTGATTCAAGCCGACCAATCGGTCTGAGTGTGGGAGGGGGGTTGCCCCGATGGCGGTTTAGCAGTCGGCGCATGAATGACTGATCCAGCGCCATCGGAGGCAAGCCTCCTCCCACATTGGTTTGTCATGGGCGTCACAAACCATTGATTTGCTAAGCAGCTGCAATCACCGCTTACCGACAGCCCGACGCTCTGCTAAAATGCGCCGCCTTATCCGTCCGTAGGCTCAAACGTGCCATTTACCTGGGTTGATTGGGCGATTGTCGCAATCGTCGCCATCTCCGCTTTGATCAGTCTCAGCCGCGGCTTCGTCAAAGAAGCCCTGTCGTTGCTGACCTGGATCATCGCAGGAGTCGTAGCCTGGATGTTCGGTGGTTCACTGTCGGTTTATCTGGCCGGTTACATCGAGACACCTTCGGCTCGCGTCATCGCGGGCTGCGCCATCATGTTCATCGCCACGCTGCTGGTGGGGGCAATGGTCAATTATCTTATTGGCGAGTTGATACGCGTCACCGGCCTCTCCGGGACCGATCGATTTCTCGGCATGGCCTTCGGCGCCGCGCGTGGTGCGTTGCTGGTGGTCGTGGCGGTCGGGCTGTTGAGCCTGGGGCCGGTACAGCAGGATGCATGGTGGCAGGAGTCGGTACTCGTGCCAAAATTTCTATTGGTTGCAGATTGGTCCAAGAACCTCATATTGGGGTGGAGCAGTCAGTGGCTGGCCAGCGGCATCAGCGTACCCGCTGATATGCCGTTCAAGGAGCACCTCTTACCGGCCAAAACGCCTCAGTAAGCGGTACTCAGTCAAGATCCATTAAGTAGGGGTTGCGTCGCATGTGTGGCATCGTCGGTATCGTCGGTAAGTCGAACGTCAATCAGGCGCTGTATGACGCGCTAACCGTCCTCCAGCACCGCGGCCAGGATGCTGCCGGTATTGTGACCAGCCACGACGGCCGGTTGTTCCTGCGCAAGGATAATGGCCTGGTACGTGACGTGTTTCATCAGCGTCACATGCAGCGGCTGGTCGGTCACATGGGCATTGGCCATGTGCGCTACCCGACTGCCGGCAGCTCCACTTCGGCCGAAGCCCAACCGTTTTACGTCAACTCGCCTTACGGCATCACCCTGGCGCACAACGGTAACCTCACCAACGTTGAGCAACTGGCCAAGGAGATTTACGAGTCTGACTTGCGCCACGTCAACACCAGCTCCGATTCGGAAGTGCTGCTCAACGTGTTCGCCCACGAGTTGGCTCAGCGCGGCAAGCTGCAACCCACCGAAGAGGACGTGTTCGCCGCGGTCACCGATGTGCACAACCGTTGCGTAGGTGGCTATGCGGTAGTGGCCATGGTGACTGGCTACGGTATCGTCGGTTTCCGCGACCCCCATGGCATCCGCCCGATCGTGTTCGGCCAGCGTCACACCGACGAAGGCGTCGAGTACATGATCGCCTCGGAAAGCGTATCCCTGGACGTGCTGGGCTTCACCTTGATCCGCGATCTCGCGCCGGGTGAAGCGGTGTACATCACCGAAGATGGCAAGCTGCACACCCGTCAGTGCGCCGTGGCGCCGAAACTCACGCCGTGCATCTTCGAACACGTCTACCTGGCGCGTCCGGACTCGATCATCGACGGTGTGTCGGTGTACAAGGCGCGCCTGCGCATGGGTGAGAAACTGGCCGAGAAAATCCTGCGCGAGCGTCCCGAGCACGATATCGACGTGGTGATCCCGATTCCGGACACCAGTCGTACCGCTGCGCTGGAACTGGCTAACCACCTGGGCGTCAAGTTCCGCGAAGGGTTCGTCAAGAACCGCTACATCGGCCGTACTTTCATCATGCCGGGTCAGGCGGCACGCAAGAAGTCGGTGCGTCAGAAGCTCAACGCCATCGAGCTGGAGTTCCGCGGCAAGAACGTGATGCTGGTGGATGACTCCATCGTGCGCGGCACCACCTGCAAGCAGATTATCCAGATGGCCCGCGAAGCCGGGGCGAAGAACGTGTACTTCTGTTCCGCCGCACCCGCCGTGCGCTACCCGAACGTGTACGGTATCGACATGCCGAGCGCCCATGAGCTGATCGCCCATAACCGCACGACTCAGGACGTGGCTGATCTGATCGGCGCCGATTGGCTGATCTATCAGGACCTACCGGACCTGATCGAAGCGGTCGGTGGCGGCAAGATCAAGATCGACCAGTTCGATTGCGCCGTGTTCGACGGCAAGTACGTGACCGGGGACGTCGACGAGGCGTACCTGGACAAGATCGAGCAGGCGCGTAACGACTCGTCGAAGATCAAGACCCAGGCGGTCAGTGCGATCATCGACCTGTACAACAACTGAGTAGACACCGGCCCTGAGGGGCCGGTTTTGTATCTTAAATACCGTATTGAGTAAGGAGTGGCAGCATGAGTCAGGAATGGGATGCCGGTCGGCTGGACAGCGACCTCGATGGCGTAGCTTTCGATACCCTGGCTGTGCGCGCCGGCCAGCATCGCACGCCGGAAGGTGAGCACGGCGATCCGATGTTCTTCACCTCCAGCTATGTGTTTCGTACCGCTGGCGATGCCGCTGCGCGCTTTGCCGGTGAAGTGCCGGGCAATGTGTACTCGCGCTACACCAACCCTACCGTACGCGCATTCGAAGAGCGCATTGCGGCCCTGGAAGGCGCCGAGCAGGCGGTAGCCACCGCGACCGGCATGGCAGCCATCATGGCGGTGGTAATGAGTTTGTGCAGCGCCGGCGACCATGTGCTGGTGTCACGTAGCGTGTTTGGTTCGACCATCAGCCTGTTCGAAAAATACTTCAAGCGCTTCGGCGTCGAAGTGGACTACGTGCCCTTGGCGGACCTGTCCGGCTGGGACGCGGCCATCAAGGCCAACACCAAATTGTTGTTCGTCGAGTCGCCGTCCAACCCGTTGGCCGAGCTGGTAGACATTGCCGCCCTGGCCGAAGTGGCGCATGCCAAAGGTGCAATGCTGGTGGTCGACAACTGCTTCTGCACACCAGCCTTGCAGCAGCCGCTGAAGCTGGGTGCGGACGTTGTGGTGCATTCGGCGACCAAGTTCATCGACGGCCAGGGTCGTTGCATGGGCGGTGTAGTGGCTGGTCGCGGCGAACAGATGAAGGAAGTGGTGGGCTTTTTGCGCACCGCCGGCCCGACCCTGAGCCCGTTCAACGCCTGGATCTTCCTCAAGGGCCTGGAGACCCTCAGTCTGCGCATGAAGGCCCACTGTGCCAACGCTCAGGCGCTGGCCGAGTGGCTGGAGCAGCAGGACGGCATCGAGAAGGTTCACTACGCGGGCCTCAAGAGCCATCCGCAGCACGAGTTGGCCCAGCGCCAGCAGCGTGGTTTCGGCGCTGTGGTGAGTTTTGAGGTCAAGGGCGGCAAGGACGGCGCCTGGCGCTTTATCGACGCGACTCGTTTGATCTCCATCACCGCCAACCTGGGTGACAGCAAAACCACCATTACCCATCCGAGCACTACGTCCCACGGACGCTTGGCACCGCAGGAGCGGGAAGCGGCCGGTATCCGTGACAGCCTGATCCGCATCGCGGTCGGCCTGGAAGACGTGGCCGACCTGCAGGCCGACCTGGCTCGCGGGCTGGCGGCCTTGTGATCGAGTGGGCCATGGAAGCCGCGGTAGCCAGTAACGGCCGTGTTGCGCTGGTGACCGGCGCGGCGCGGGGCATTGGCCTGGGTATCGCGGCGTGGTTGATCAGTGAGGGTTGGCAAGTTGTGCTGACGGACCTTGATCGTGAGCGCGGTGCCAAGGTGTCCAAGGTGCTGGGCGATAACGCCTGGTTTATCAGCATGGACGTGGCCGACGAGAAACAGGTCGCCCAAGGGGTTGCCGAAGTGCTCGGGCAGTTCGGGCGCCTGGACGCCCTGGTGTGCAATGCGGCGGTTGCCGATCCGCATAACATCACCCTGGAAAGCCTGGATCTGGCGTATTGGAATCGTGTGCTGGCGGTTAACCTCAGTGGGCCGATGTTGCTGGCCAAGCATTGTGCGCCCTACCTGCGTGCCCACGGTGGCGCAATCGTCAATCTGGCCTCGACCCGTGCGCGGCAATCGGAGCCGGACTGTGAAGCCTATGCGGCGAGCAAGGGCGGATTGCTGGCGCTGACTCACGCGCTGGCTATCAGCTTGGGGCCGGAAGTGCGGGTCAATGCCGTCAGCCCTGGCTGGATCGATGCACGTGATCCAGCGGTGCGGCGCGCTGAGCCGTTGAGTGACGCCGATCATGCTCAGCATCCGGCCGGCCGGGTCGGCACGGTGGAGGATGTGGCGGCGATGGTGGCGTGGTTGCTGTCGCGTCAGGCCGGGTTTGTTACCGGGCAAGAGTTCGTCGTGGACGGTGGCATGAGCAAGAAGATGATTTACAGCGAGTAGGGCGCAGGGCTGTCTTGAAGCAATTTTGTCTTTTTTGGAAAAACTTCAAGCGGGCTATTGACTTAGGTCTGCTACCTGCGTAAATTTCGCGGCCTCAACGAAGCAAAGGGTGATTAGCTCAGCTGGGAGAGCATCTGCCTTACAAGCAGAGGGTCGGCGG
>NZ_JARVSL010000051.1:0-67697 GCF_030209215.1 Pseudomonas sp. efr-133-TYG-23
CAAGCCCACTCCCACACTTGATCGTTGTCGACAGGTAGAAAGCAGCCCGGCTGTAGATCTCAAGGATACCGCCAATTCCCTGTGGGAGATGTCGAGCTTTAGCGAGGCTTCGAAGGCGGCGGCATTGTTGGCAGGTATGTTGGCTGAGCCACCGCTATCGGGGGCAAGTCGAATCGTCGCGCCGCCCCTCCCACACGGGATCGGATGAGCCGCTCACTAAAACGGTATGCAAAAAAAGCCCCGAACCAGTCGGGGCGTTTTTTATTCAGCAATCAACGGTCAAGCTTGATCAGCCAACCGCCAGGTCGTGCCGCCTTTGCCGTCTTCCAACACCACACCCATCGCGGTCAGTTGGTCACGGATACGGTCGGATTCCGCCCAGTCCTTGTTGGCCCGCGCAGCCAGACGCGCCTGGATCAGCGCATCGACTTCAGACGCATCCACACGCCCTTCGGCGCCGGCTTGCAGGAAGTCGTCGGCTTCCATCTGCAGCACGCCCAACACGCTCGCCAGTTCTTTCAAGCGTGCCGCCAGGCCTGCCGCCGCGTCGAGGTCGCTCTCGCGCAGGCGGTTGATCTCGCGCACCATTTCGAACAGCACCGCGCAGGCTTCCGGCGTGCCGAAGTCGTCGTTCATGACTTCGGTAAAGCGTGCCACGAAGGCTTCGCCACCGGCAGGTGCAACGGCGGGCAAGCCTTTCAACGCGTGGTAGAAACGCTCCAGAGCGCCCTTGGCGTCCTTGAGGTTGTCTTCCGAGTAGTTGATGGCGCTGCGGTAGTGGCTGGACACCAGCAGGTAACGCACCACTTCCGGGTGGTACTTTTCCAGCACGTCGCGGATGGTGAAGAAGTTGTTCAAGGACTTGGACATCTTCTCGCCATTGATGCGGATCATGCCGCAGTGCATCCAGGCGTTGGCGTAGGTCTTGCCGGTGGCGGCTTCGCTCTGGGCGATTTCGTTTTCGTGGTGCGGGAACTCCAGGTCGCTACCGCCGCCGTGAATGTCGAAGGTCTCGCCCAGGCAGCAGGTCGACATCACCGAGCATTCGATGTGCCAGCCCGGGCGGCCTGCGCCCCACGGCGACTCCCAGCTCGGCTCGCCGGGCTTGGTGGCTTTCCACAGCACGAAGTCCAGCGGGTCTTGCTTGGCCTCGTCGACTTCGATGCGCGCGCCGATGCGCAGGTCTTCGATTTTCTTGCGCGACAGCTTGCCGTAGCCCATGAACTTGGCCACGCGGTAGTACACGTCGCCATTGCCCGGCGCGTAGGCGTAACCCTTGTCGATCAGGGCCTGGATCATTGCGTGCATGCCGGCGATGTGGTCGGTGGCGCGCGGTTCCATGTCCGGTTTGAGGATGTTGAGGCGCGCCTCGTCTTCGTGCATCGCGGCGATCATGCGCTCGGTCAACGCGTCGAACGACTCGCCGTTTTCGTTGGCGCGATTGATGATCTTGTCGTCGATGTCGGTGATGTTACGCACGTAGGTCAGGTCATAGCCGCTGAAACGCAGCCAGCGGGTGACCAGGTCGAAGGCCACCATGCTGCGGCCGTGGCCGATGTGGCAGTAGTCGTACACGGTCATGCCGCACACGTACATGCGCACCTTGTTGCCATCGAGCGGCTTGAAGACTTCTTTGGTCTTGCTGAGTGTGTTGTAGATCGTTAGCACAACGGCTTCCTTAGAGAATCACTGGCCCCACGAATCGCGCAGGGTCACGGTACGGTTGAATACCGGAGCACCAGGTTTCGAGTCCTTGATATCCGCGCAGAAGTAGCCTTCGCGCTCGAACTGGAAACGGTCTTCCGGCTGTGCGTCACCAAGCGATGGCTCGGCACGACAACCAGTGAGTACTTGCAGGGAGTCAGGGTTGATGTTGTCGAGGAAACTGGCGCTGTCTTCGGCCTTCTCGGGATTCGGCGAGCGGAACAGACGATCGTACAGACGCACTTCGCACTCGACGCTGGCGGCGGCCGGCACCCAGTGGATCACGCCCTTGACCTTGCGGCCTTCAGGGTTCTTGCCCAGGGTGTCCGGGTCGTACGAGCAACGCAGTTCGACGATGTTGCCGTCGGCGTCCTTGATCGCTTCGTCGGCACGGATCACGTAGCTGCCGCGCAGGCGCACTTCGCCGTTCGGCTCCAGGCGCTTGTAGCCTTTTGGCGGCTCTTCCATGAAGTCGTCACGGTCGATGTAGATTTCACGGGCGAACGACAGCTTGCGCACGCCGAGGGCTTCGTTCTGCGGATGACGCGGCAGTTCGAGGTGGTCGACCTTGTCTTCCGGGTAGTTGGTAATCACCACTTTCAACGGACGCAGTACGCACATGGCGCGCGGCGCGTTGGCGTCGAGGTCCTGGCGGATGCTGAATTCGAGCATGCCGTAGTCCACCACGCCGTCGGAGCGGTTGGTGCCGACCATTTCGCAGAAGTTACGGATCGAAGCCGGCGTGTAGCCACGACGGCGGAAGCCCGACAGCGTGGACATACGCGGATCGTCCCAGCCGTTGACGTGCTGTTCGTCCACCAACTGCTTGAGCTTGCGCTTGCTGGTGATGGTGTAGTTCAGGTTCAGGCGGCTGAACTCGTACTGGCGCGGATGGGCCGGCACCGGCAGGTTGTCCAGGAACCACTCATACAGCGGACGATGGCTCTCGAACTCAAGGGTGCAGATCGAATGAGTGATGCCTTCGATGGCGTCCGACTGGCCGTGGGTGAAGTCGTAGTTGGGGTAGATGCACCACTTGTCGCCGGTCTGGTGGTGATGGGCGTGACGGATGCGGTACATGATCGGGTCGCGCAGGTTCATGTTCGGCGAGGCCATGTCGATCTTGGCGCGCAGTACGCGGGCACCGTCCGGGAACTCACCGGCGCGCATGCGGGCGAACCAGTCCAGGTTCTCTTGCACCGAACGGTCGCGGAACGGGCTGTTCTTGCCCGGTTCGGTCAGCGTGCCACGGTATTCCTTGGCTTGCTCCGGGCTCAGATCGTCGACGTAGGCCTTGCCGGCCTTGATCAACTCCACGGCCCAGTCGTGCAACTGGTCGAAGTACTGCGAGGCATAGCGCACTTCACCGGACCATTCGAAACCCAGCCACTTCACGTCGCTTTCGATGGCGTCGATGTATTCCTGGTCTTCCTTGGCCGGGTTGGTGTCGTCGAAACGCAGGTGCGTGACGCCGCCGAATTCCTGGGCCAGGCCGAAGTTCACACAGATCGACTTGGCGTGACCGATGTGCAGGTAGCCGTTGGGCTCAGGCGGGAAACGGGTGACGATCTGCGTGTGCTTGCCCGAATCCAGGTCCGCCTGGATGATCGGGCGCAGGAAATTGACCGGGACGGCAGGTCCGGCCTTGGAATTCGAGGTAGGGTCGACAGTGGGCTTGCTCATAGGATCCTTGAACAGACAGGTTCGTGGCCGTTTGCGGCCAGATAAAACAAAGGGCTTATCATAGCCGAAGCGGTCAAGCCGCTGACAGAGCGTGGCCCAAAACTGCTGCATTTAATGCACGGGCGGTAAAAAACCACCTCGAAATTCCCGCCGGGCACGCTAAACTGCGCGCCTTGGCCGCCGTTTAGCCAGACAGGTCAGGCGCTCTGCGCGCCCAAACCCACGAATTCCCTGAAAAGAGTAGTGCACATGACTCAAGTCAAATTGACCACCAACCACGGTGACATCGTCATCGAGCTGAACGCCGAGAAAGCGCCGATCACCGTCGCCAACTTCATCGAATACGTTAAAGCCGGCCACTACGAAAACACCGTTTTCCACCGTGTCATCGGCAACTTCATGATCCAGGGCGGCGGTTTCGAGCCAGGCATGAAAGAAAAGAAAGACAAGCGCCCAAGCATCCAGAACGAAGCGGACAACGGCCTCTCCAACGACAAGTACACCGTCGCCATGGCCCGTACCATGGAGCCGCATTCGGCCTCCGCGCAGTTCTTCATCAACGTGGCCGACAACACCTTCCTCAACCACAGCGGCAAGAACGTGCAGGGCTGGGGTTATGCGGTGTTCGGTAAAGTCACCGAAGGCACCGATGTAGTCGACAAGATCAAAGGCGTGTCCACCACCTCCAAGGCCGGCCATCAGGACGTGCCTGCAGACGACGTGATCATCGAGAAAGCCGAGATCGTTGGGTGATATTGCTGATTTCAGATTTGCATCTGGAAGAGGAGCGCCCGGACATCACCCGGGCGTTTCTGGATCTGCTCCACGGCCGCGCCCGTGGTGCCCAGGCGTTGTACATTCTGGGGGACTTCTTCGAAGCCTGGATTGGCGACGATGGGATGACCGAATTCCAACGCTCGATTTGCGCGCACCTGCGTGAACTGAGCGACAGCGGCACCGCGATTTTCATCATGCACGGCAACCGCGATTTCCTGCTTGGCAAGGCGTTCTGCAAAGCCGCCGGCGCCACCCTGCTTAAAGACCCGAGCGTGGTGCAACTGCACGGTGAGCCCGTGCTGCTGATGCACGGCGACAGCCTGTGCACCCGCGACCTTGGCTATATGAAGTTGCGGCGCATCCTGCGCAACCCCATTGTGCTGTTTATCCTGCGCCATCTGCCCTTGGGCAGCCGCCACAAGCTGGCGCGTAAGCTGCGCAGCGAGAGCCGGGCGCAAACGCGCATGAAGGCCAATGACATTGTGGATGTCACCCCCGAGGAAGTGCCGCGGGTCATGCAGCACTTCGGCGTGCGCACACTCGTGCACGGCCATACCCACCGCCCGGCGATCCACAAGCTGCAGATCGGCGACCAGGCTGCCCGGCGCATTGTGCTCGGGGATTGGGACAAGCAGGGTTGGGCGTTGCAGGTGGATGAGCAAGGCTTTCAGTTGGCGGCGTTTGACTTCGTCAACCCGCAACTCGCATTGCCTGGCGCCTGATCCTCAAACTCACTGATAGAGATCAAAATGTGGAGGGGGGGCAAGCCCCCTCCCACAATTGATTGCATTTGAGTCTTTGCCAATCAGTGGCCGGACGCTTCCGGCCCTGCCTTGGCACCAAACGGCGGCTTGGCCAGCCACACCAGCAACATCAACGCCATGAACATCCAGCCCAGCAACGTGAAGTAATCCACGGTGGACATCATGTACGCCTGGCTGGTGAGGATGTGATCCAACTGCGTATAAGCCTTCTGCCCCGCTCCGCCCAGCGCCTGCAGGGCATCGCGGGTGGCCGAGTCATAGGGCGTCATGCTTTCGCTCATGTACGCATGGTGCTGGTCGGCGCGGCGGATCCAGATCCAAGTGGTCAGCGACGCCGCAAAGCTACCGCCCAGGGTACGCAGGAACGTGGCGAGCCCGGCACCGTCGGCGATCTGCTGCGGAGGCAGGTCGGACATCAGGATGCTCAGGGTCGGCATGAAGAACAATGCCACGCCGATCCCCATAAACAGTTGCACCAGGGCGATATGGGTAAAGTCCACTTCATTGGTGAAGCCCGCGCGCATAAAGCAGCTCAGGCCAATCGCCAGGAACGCCAGGCCCGCCAGCAGACGCAAGTCGAACTTGTGCGCGTACTTGCCCACGAACGGCGACATCAGCACCGGCAGAATACCGATCGGCGCCACCGCCAGCCCGGCCCAGGTGGCGGTGTAGCCCATCTGGGTCTGCAACCACTGCGGCAGGATCAGGTTGATGCCGAAGAAACCGGCATAGCCGAGGATCAACACGATGGTGCCAATGCGGAAGTTACGGTAAGCGAACAGCCGCAGGTTGACCACCGGATGCTCGTCGGTCATTTCCCAGATCACAAACACCGCCAGGGCAATCGCCGAGATCGCCGCACCGATAATGATGAAATTAGATTCGAACCAATCCAGGTCATTGCCCTTGTCGAGGATGATCTGCAACGCGCCGACCCCGACGATCAAGCTGAGCAACCCGACGTAATCCATGGGTTGGTAACTGGTGTGCACCGGGCGTTTCTTCAACTGCGAGCGCACCACCATCACCGCAAAGATGCCGATGGGTACGTTGATAAAGAAGATCCACGGCCAGCTGTAACTGTCAGTGATCCAACCGCCGAGGATCGGCCCGGCAATCGGCGCCACCACCGTGACCATCGCCAGCAGCGCCAAGGCCATGCCGCGCTTGGCCGGCGGGTACACCGCGATCAGCAGCGTCTGGGTCATCGGGTACAACGGCCCGGCCACCAGGCCTTGCAGTACCCGAAACCCGATCAATTCGGGCATCGAGGTGGAAATCCCGCAGAGGAACGACGCCAATACAAACAACATGGTCGCCCACAGGAACAGCTTCACCTCGCCAAAGCGCCGGCTTAACCAACCGGTGAGCGGCAAGGCAATCGCGTTGCTCACCGCAAACGAGGTGATCACCCAGGTGCCCTGCTCCGAACTCACGCCCAGGTTGCCGGAGATAGTCGGCAACGCCACGTTGGCGATGGTGGTGTCGAGCACCTGCATAAAGGTCGCCAGCGACAGGCCAATAGTGGCCATCAACAGGCTGGGCGGCGTGAACGAGGCTTCCTTGCTCATCAGCGTTGCGCAGCCTTGGGAGCGGCGACGCTGTTGGCATGGATCAGTTGCGTGATCATGGCATCGGCCTCGGCCAGTTGCTGGTCATACACCGTGGTGGTGAACGACGCCTTCTGCGGCGGTTGTTGCGCCAGCACCGGGCCGCTCTGGTCATGCAGGTCGACGCTGACCACCGTGCTCAAGCCCACGCGCAGCGGGTGCTTGGCCAGTTCTTCGGCGTTGATGTGGATGCGCACCGGCACACGCTGCACGATTTTGATCCAGTTACCGGTAGCGTTCTGCGCCGGCAGCAAGGCGAATGCGCTGCCGGTTCCGGCGCCGAGGCTGTCGACGGTGCCGCTGTATTTAACGTCGCTGCCGTAGATGTCCGACTCAATGTCCACCGGCTGGCCGATGCGCATATCGCGCAGTTGGGTTTCCTTGAAGTTGGCGTCGATCCACAGCTGGTCCAGTGGGATCACCGCCATCAACGCCGTGCCTGGTTGCACGCGCTGGCCCAATTGCACGCTGCGCTTGGCCACGTAGCCGGTGACCGGCGCGATCAAGGTGCTGCGCGCGTTGGTCAGGTAAGCCTGGCGCAGTTGCGCGGCGGCGGCCTGCACGTCGGGGTGCGAGCTGATCACCGTGTCGTCCACCAGGGCGTTGGTGGTTTTGAGTTGCTGTTCAAGGTTGGTCAGGGCGTTCTTGGCTGCGGTCAGGCTGTCACGGGCGTGGGACAGTTCTTCCTGGGAAATCGCCCCGCCCTGGGCCAGGGTCTTACGGCGGTTGTAGTTGTCCTGAGCAGTCTGCACGTCGGCTTTCTGCGCATTGACCTGGGCTTTCATGCCGTCAACGTTGCTGTACAAGCCACGTACCTGGCGCACGGTGCGCGCCAAATTGGCCTGGGCACTTTGCAGGCCGACAGCGGCGTCGTTCGGGTCGAAATTGACCAGCACCTGGCCGGCATGCACCAGGTCGCCATCATCGGCGCCGATGCTGACCACGGTGCCGGTGACCAGCGGAGTGATTTCCACCACGTTGCCATTCACATAGGCATCGTCGGTGCTTTCATTGAAGCGCCCGTACAGTTCGTACCAACCCCACACGCCGACCACGCCCAGGATGACGATCAAGGCGAGGCCGATCAGCATGACTTTGCGCTTGCGCGGGTTGTTGTTGGTGTTCGGTTGCGGTGTGGCGTTGGAGTGTTCGGCAGTGGCCATAACAAATACCTCGAATTATTCCGTGCGGGTGGCAGGGGTGGTCGACGCGACATTACTGGCGCTGTAACCGCCGCCCAGGGCCTGCATCAATTGGATCGACAGGGTGATTTGCCCGGCATTGAGGGTCGCCAGCTGACGCTGGGCCTGCAGCAGTTGCTGCTCGATGCTGAGCACGTCCAGGTAGCTGCCGATGCCGGAGCCGTAGCGCTGGACCACCGTGTCGTAGGACTGCTGGGCAATGTCCGTAGCGTGTTGCTGGGCCTGGATCTGCCGACCGGTGTCGCGCAGTTGCGACAAGGTGTTGCCGATATCGCCCAGGGCTTGCACCAGGGTTTTGTTGTATTGCGCCACGGCCAGGTCGTAGTCAGCGTCGCGGGCGTCAAGGTCGGCACGCAGGCGGCCGCCGTCGAAGATCGGCAACGAGACCGTCGGCGCAATATTGAAGAAGCGGCTGGCCGAACCGAACATGGCATCGCCCAGCAACGACTCGGCGCCGGCGCTGGCGCTGAGATTAAGGTTGGGGTAGAAGCGGGTTTTGCTCGCATCGATATTGCGACCCGCCGCCTCCACGCGCCAGCGCGCGGCGATCAGATCGGGGCGCCGGCCCAGCAGCTCGGCGGGCAGCACCGCAGGCACCGCCACAGCGGCGGGCTTGAGCACGGCCGGGCGTGCCAGTTCGCCGCCACGGTCCGGGCCTTTACCGAGCAACACCGCCAGGGCGATCTTGGCGCTCTGCAGTTGTTTTTGCGCATCGATCAACTGCGACTCGGAACTCGCCGCCAGGCTTTCGGTTTGCTGGTACTGGTAGTGGCTGTCGATGCCCGAATCCAGGCGACGCTGGCTCAGTTCGAGCATCTGCCGGGTGCGCTTGAGGTCTTCTTCGGCGAGGTCACGCACGATATGGG
Source organism: Pseudomonas sp. efr-133-TYG-23 (assembly GCF_030209215.1). Classification (NCBI taxonomy): domain Bacteria; kingdom Pseudomonadati; phylum Pseudomonadota; class Gammaproteobacteria; order Pseudomonadales; family Pseudomonadaceae; genus Pseudomonas; species Pseudomonas sp. efr-133-TYG-23. The sequence continues at coordinate 8,607 of NZ_JARVSL010000051.1, forward strand.
CCTGGCCCAGATCGCTGTAGGCCTTGGCCACATCGGCGGCCAGGGTCAGGCGCGCGGCCTGTTGATCGACTTGGGCGGCACGCGCCTGGCCCAACGCGGCCTCCCAGGCGGCGCGCTGGCCACCCCAGAGGTCAAAGGTGTAATTGAAGCTGGCGCCGATGTTGCGCACCGTCGAGTAGGCATCGCCCTCCCCGCGCGGGTCCTGGTCTTTGGCCAGGCGCGAACGGCTCACACCGGCGCTGGCATCCAGGGTCGGCATGCGCGCGGCGTCGGCGGCGTAGGCAGCCGCTTGAGCCTGATGCGCACGGGCGCTGGCTACTTGCATATCTGGGCTGTTTTGCAGGGCTTCGTTGATCAGGCCGTCGAGCTGCGGGTCGCCGAGGCTTTTCCACCAATCGGCGCTCGGCCAGGCAGCGCTGGAGAGGGTCACCCCACTCAAGGACTTGCCGGTTTGCAACGTATTGGCATCGAGGCGCTGGCCCTGGGTGTCGAGGCCGCTGTAGTTGGCGCAGCCGGCCATGCTCATGGCCATGAGCACCAGGCATAGGGCGCGTGTGTTCATGCTTTACCTACCCGCTGCAGGGTGATGGGGTCACCTGCGGCTATCAGAATTTTCTTGAGGATGCTTTCCAGGGTTTCCAGCTCGCCCGGTTCGAGCACACCGGCCAGCTGATTCAGCGCAGCGGCGCCGATGTGCGGCAGCATGTCCGCCAAGCGCTGGCCGTCGGCGGTGAGGACCAGTTGCACCTGGCGCCGGTCCTGTTCGGAGCGCTGCCGGCACAGCAAGCCTTTCTGCTCCAGGCGATCGAGCATGCGCGTCATCGAGCCGCTATCCAGGGACAGGTTGCGGCATAGCTCCGCGGGGGTGTCGACACCGAACTGGGCCATGATGATCAACACCTTGAACTGCGCGGCGGTGATGCCGTGGGGTTCCATATGGGTGTCGATGATGCGGTCCTTGAGAATCGCGGCGCGGCCCAGCAACAGGCCAAGGTGGCAGTTGTGGAAGTTGTCAGGGGTGAAGTGCGGCATAGAAAGTCACCTTATTACTGCCTAGGCAGTGAATGTGTGACGAGATATTACTGCCTAGGCAGCGAAAGTCAAATGGAATAGTTAGGTTGCTTGGTAGTTTGCCGATGGGTGGGTGAAAGACAGACTTAATGTGTGAGCGGGCTTGCCGTGGTGAGCGGGCTTGCCCCGCGCTGGGCTGCGAAGCGGCCCCATTCCACGCGATGTGGTTTTAGCTGATACACCGAGGCGCCTGGGTTTGGGTCTGCTTCGCAGCCCAGCGCGGGGCAAGCCCGCTCACCACAGAAACCTCATTTTCTTGGGTTTTGTTTTCACCGCAGATGTGTAGATATCTAAGCAAATCATAAAGGCTGAGATATAGCGCTGTTGTGAGCAGGCTTGCCCTGCGCTGGGCCGCGAAGCGGCCCCATTCCAGGCGATGTGGTTTAGCTGATACACCGAGGTGCTTGGGTTTGGGTCTGCTTCGCAGCCCAGCGCGGGGCAAGCCCGCTCACCACAGAAACCTCATTTTCTTGGGTTTTGTTTTCACCGCAGATGTGTAGATATCTAAGCAAATCATAAAGGCTGAGATATAGCGCTGTTTTGAGCAGGCTTGCCCTGCGCTGGGCCGCGAAGCGGCCCCATTCCAGGCGATGTGGTTTAGCTGATACACCGAGGTGCTTGGGTTTGGGTCTGCTTCGCAGCCCAGCGCGGGGCAAGCCCGCTCACCACAGCAAGCCCGCTCACTACAGAAAAATCGCTCACCACAGCAAGCTCGCTCCTACATTTCTATCCCCGTTGGGTTTAGAAATCGCGCTTGTAGAAGATATCCAAGGAACTGGCCACGCCGCTGGCCACTTCCAGGTAGACCTTTTTGCTCAGCAGGTAGCGCAAGGCGATGGTGTTGGCCGGTTCGAATACCCCAACCCCATAGCGCAGGCTGAGTTTCTCGGTGATTTTGCCGCTGGCGACCACGGCGGTGTTGTTGCCGCTGCCTTGGGTGTCGAGGTCGAAGTCGCGGATGCCGAGCTTGTTGGCGATGTCCGAGGTCACCCCGGCGCTACCCATCAGGCCCAGGCCCAGGGCGGCTTGGGCGAGCATATTGTTGTCTTCGCCGGTGGTGCTCAGCGGACGCCCCAGCACCAGATAGGACAGCGCCTGTTCCTGGCTCATGGCCGGTTCCGAGAAAATCTGCGTCGTAGGTTGCTCGGCGCTACCGCTCAGGCGAATACCGGCGGTCACGTCGTCGGTCTTGCGGATCGCCTCGATGTCCAGGTACGGCTGGTCCAGCGGCCCGGCGAACAGTAGGCGTGCACGCCGCACGTCGAGCTTCTGCCCATAGGCGCGGTAGCGGCCGTCGTTGAGCCATAGCTCGCCCCGAGTGTCCAGGTTATCGCCGATATGTACCTGGCCCTGCACCTTGGCGGTAAGGCCAAAGCCGGAGAAATTCAGCCGGTCTTCACCCACCACCACGTCGATATCCATGGCCATGGCCAACGGCGGCTTGCCCTCCTCGGTCTGGCTGCCAATGATCACAGTGTCATCCGACACTTTGACCGTCGACGGCGGCAGTTCACGCACGGTGATATCGCCGCGCGGAATCTGCACCTTGCCGGCGATGGCCAGCCGGTCGTTCTTGAGGCTGATCGTCAAGTCGGGCGCCACTTCCAGCTCGGCATAGGGTTCGACGGTGACCGGCAGTTGCGCGCCTTGCAGGTGCAGGTCCACCGCCAGGGCCTGGCCCCAGTCGATCTGCCCCTTAAGGCTGCCCTGCCCGGCTTTACCGCTGCGCCAGCCGCCATTCAACTGCACACTTTCACCGGCGATCAGCGCCTGCACATTCAGCCCTTCGAGGCTGATGGGCAGTTCGGGCCCGGACACTTCGCCGCCCACCAGGTTGACGCTGCCGTTGACCTGCGGTGCCAGCAGGCCACCGCTGATGCGGCCGTTGCCGTTGAGCTTGCCGCTGAGTTTTTCCACCATTGGCACGAATGGCCGCGCCACGGCCAGATCCAGCCCCATGAGGCTGAACTGGCCGGTGATCGGCTTGTTTTTCGGCAATGGATTGATCTGCGCCTGCAACAGCAACTCACCGAGTTTACCGCCATGGAAGTTCAGCTGCGTGTCGATGCGCCGGGGGTTGAGGGTGGTTTCCAGCTTGAGGGTGTCGTAGGGAAAGTCCAACCACTGGGCCTTGTCCTTGACGCGCAAGGTGCCACCGCTGGCATCCACCGACACCACCCCTTTGGGGCCACTGGCGGGCAGGTCCAGTTGCAGGTCGGCGTTGAGTCGGCCCTGCCAGGCGAAATCCTTGGGCAAAAACGCCGCCAGGCTGTCGATGGGGAACTGCTTGAGGTGGTAGCGCAACTTCGGCTCGGGCATCAGACGCTGGTCTTCGCCACACAGGCTCGAGGCGCCGGAGACCCAGCAGTGCGCCGCAAATGTCAGTCGGCCATCGGCCAGGCGTTCGATTTTGGCCGGGGACTGCAGCCGCCAGTCCTGGCCACCGGCCTGCACATCGCCGCTGGCCAGACGCCCGCGCCAGTTGCCCTTGTCGAGAGTGCCGTCCAGGGCCAGAGCCAATTTGACCAGGGGCCCGGCCAGGTCGAGCTGGACCTTTTGCTGGCGGATGTCGCCCTGGGCGCTGGCGGTAAGCGTGCCGACCTGGGTGTCACCGCTCTGGATGCCGCTGCCCTTGAGGTCGATTTTCGCGCGCTGGGCGCTATCCAACCTGGCATCGAGGCTGAGGGTTTGCAGGCGGTTGTCGGCGAACGCCAGTTGCTGGCCCTTGAGGCCGAGCTTGCCCTGGGGTGCCTTGAGCGTACCGGCCACGTCGAGCCGGCCGTTGATCTGACCGCGCAACTGCGGCCACAACTGGGCCAGGCGTGCGAGCTTGATATCGATCTGCCCGGCCAGACGCTGCTGCAGGCTGCCGCTGCCCTGGATGCGGTTGTCGCCCAGGCGCAAGTCGAGATTGGCCAGGGTCCACTGCTCGCCGGCGCCATCGGCCTTGGCCGCCAGCACGGCGGTTTGCCCGCGCAGGCGGCCTTTGAGGTCGAGGTCGGCGTTGAGTTTGAGCTGCTCGTTCTTGAATTCGCCCTTGCTGCGTAGCGGGCCGGCCAGGGTGCCGGGCAACTCCGCCACCCAGTACGCAGGGTTCAGCGCCGACAGGTCCAGCGCAGTGTCCCAGGCGATGCCATCGGCGAATTGCAGGTTCAAGTGACCTTCGGCCTTGCCCTGGCCGGCGCTCAGTTTCAGCTCCGGCAGGAACACCTGCGTAAGGTCGCCGCTGAACGGCGTGACCACCGAAAATGGGCCGGCCGGGCCATCGAGGTCGGCCGTGAGGTTGCCGAGGTAATTACCATCTTTATAAGCAACCTCGCCATTGAAGGTACGTAACGTCACCTGGGGCTCGTCGATCAGCGGGTACAGGCGATGCCACGGGAAATCCAGCCAGGCGATTTTGGCATCGGCGCTGAAGCCTTGCTGCCAGTCCAGGTTGGCGCTGAGTTTCAGGCTTTGTTTGTCGCCGGCATTTACGTCCAGGCCGGCGATCTGCGCGCCTTTGGCGTCTACTTTGCCTTGCAGCAACAGATCGACCGGGCCTTTTTCCGCCGGCAACACGGCCTTGCCTTGCAGTTGGTAGCCACGGCTCAGGTCGCCCTTGGCAGTAAGGTCCAGTTGATTGAGCTGCAGGGTGTCGGGCAAATCAGCGCTGGGCTTGAAGCCATCGGCGGTGATGTGTAATTGGGCGGGCAGGTTTTCCGCCAGGGGTTGCAGTTCGCCGCTGAGCTTGGCCGGCAGGTAGCCGCTGCTGTCGGCGTCGAGTTTGAGGGTTTTGAGCAGGTCGCCGTCGACCTTCAGCGCCACTGTCCACGGCGCACCGCCGGGTGCGTAAGGCAGGCTCAGGTTGCCGCTGGCGGTCAACGGCCAATCACCGCTGGGCTGCAACAGGCCGCTCAGGTCCAGTACCAGATCGTCGCGCTGCAGGTGCACGGCGTCGATCTGCATGCCCGCCGCCGTCCAGTGCGCCGCCAGTTGCAGGCCCTTGAGTTCCTCGCTGCCGTTGAACAACAGGCGACCGACGCGAACCTCGCCCAATTGCAGGGCTACCGGTAGTTTCAAGTCCGGCAGTTGGACCGGCCCGCTGCTCTCGTCGCCACTGGGGGGAAATTGCAGGCTGACCTGTTCCACCTCCAGTCGGTCGATGCACAAGGTCATGCGCAGCAAGCAAGCCGGCGACCAGGCAAACGTCGGCGCCTGGAGTTCGACGCGGCTGCTGCCCTGCTCCCAGAGCAGATGGTCGGCGCGCCATTGGCCGCCCAAACGGCCCTGGAAATTCTCCACGCTCAACCCCGGCACACGCGCCAGCGCCCAACGGCTGCCGGCCTGGGTGCCGAGTATCGCCCAACCCGTCAGCACCCCTATGGCGAGGACGGCCACCACGGCCAGCCCGGCTATTTTCACCCCACGCATCACAACTCAGGCCCCATGGAAAAGTGCAAACGAACGCCGCCCGGATCTTCCAGGGCATGGGCCAGGTCCAGACGAATCGGCCCGACCGGCGAGACCCAGCGGATGCCGACGCCGACGCCGGTCTTCAGGCTGGGCAGCTCCAGATTGTTGAAGGAGTTGCCCTGGTCGATAAAGGTCGCGATCCGCCATTTTTCGGCGATGGAATATTGATACTCGGCACTCAGCGCCACCATGTAGCGCCCACCGATGCGATCGCCGCGGTCGTTTTCGGGGGACAACGTCTGGTACTCGTAGCCGCGCACGCTTTGGTCGCCACCGGCAAAAAAACGCAGCGACGGCGGCACTGATTTATAGCCATTGGTGGCACTGCCGCCCACTTGGGCACGGGCGAGGAAGCGATGGTTGTCCCACAGGGTGGTCAGGCCTTTGACCATCGCCGTGCCGTACAGCAAATTGGTGTCTGAACCCAACCCTTCCTTGGCCACCTTGGTGTCCAATTGCAGGCGATAGCCATGGTGCGGGTCGATGCGATTGTCACTGCGCAGGTAGGAATAACTGACGCCCGGCATCAACAGGTTGCTCAGACCCGAATCGTCACCCAGGCGGTACTCTTCGCGCTGCCATTTGAGCGAGATCACCCGCGTCCAGCCGCTGGGCAGCTTGCTGTGCCATTCCGGGCCAAGGGTGAGCAATTTACTCAGGGTGTCGGTGTTGGCGATTTCTTCGTTCTGGTAGCCGCCGGCAAAGCGCAGTTTGTCGGTGAGCGGCGGGTCGAGGGGAATGTCGTACCACAGGCCGACGTTCTGCCGCGGCGCCGACAGCTCGGCTTCCCAGCCATAGCTATGGCCCTGAGGGTTGACCCAATGTCGCGTCCAGTTGGCTTTGCCGCGCGGGCCGACGTCGGTGGAGTAACCCAGGCCCAGGCCCATGGTGCGCGGCTTGCGTGTGTCCAACTGCACGGCCACCGGGATCACATCATTGGCGGCGGCGGCGGGCGCGGCGTCCACGCGCACGCCTTCGAAAAACCCGCTGGCCTGCAAGTTCTGGTTGAGTTCGGCAATAAGCTCGGAGTCGTAGGGGTCGCCGCTTTTGAACGGCACCATGCGGTGCAGCAGGTCTTCGTCGAACGGCGTATCGCCGGCAAAACTGACCTTGCCGAGGGTGTAGCGCGGGCCGCTGTCATACACCAGTTCGATATCGGCGACGCCGGCCTGGGGGTCCACCGCGAGGGTCTGCCGGGTAAAGCGCCCGCTGAAAAAGCCGTAGCGCGAGGCCTGGTTCTGGATCAGACGCTTGGCGTCTTCGTAATGACCGTGGTTGAGAATGGCGCCGGATTTAAGGTCGTCGCTGGCGGGTATGCGAAACGCTTTGAGGTTCGCCGCCGGGCCGTCGACCCGAATGGTTACATCACGCAAGTGCACCGGTTCGCCAGGGTCGATGTTGAGGATCAGGCGCGGGTTCTTGCCTCCCTGCACGTCGCTGTCGATGCGCGGTTGATAAAAGCCCAGCGCCTGGGCGGCTTTGCGCGCCTGCTCCTCGGCGCCACGGCTGAACCGCAGCAGGGCCTCTTCATCACGATCGCCAACGCCGCCGATATAGCCTTCGATATTGGCTTTCAACGCGTCGTTGGCGGGTTTGATGCGCACGTCCAATTCGCTTTGTGCCAGCGCGCCGCAGCTTGTAAACAGCAGAATCAAGCTGCTGGTGAATCTTCCTGGAAACTTCATAGGCGCGGATGCTACACGAGCGGGCGAGAAACGTAGAACTCGGAAAGTTCTGAAAAAATCTGCATCACGCCGTGGCGGCCTGCAATACCTGAGGGTTGGGGTGAAAAAAAACATGCTCCAACACCGGCCCCACTGCCACTTCACCGATTTCCTCATAACCCTGGCGTTTATAAAACTCCAGGTAACGCGAATTGCCCGTGTCGAGCACCACGCCGGACGAATGCGGGTCTTCGGCGCACCAGTTATGCACCGCCTGCAACAACTGCTCACCGTAATGCTTGCCCTGGAACTGCGGATGAATCCCCAGCAGCGGCAGCATATGCACCGACTCGCTGGGCAAGCACGCCAGCACGGCATGGTGATAATCCAGATAACGCCGCGTGCCGCGCACCCCGGTGCTCAGCCACATGCGCAATTGCCAGGCCCAGCTCTCGGTGATTCCCAGGCGCCGTTGCGGGGGCGCGATCAGCGCGATGCCGATCAGACGGTCATTCACAAACAGGCCAATGGCCGGCAGCTTCTGGAAGAAGTGCTGCTTGACCAGCTCACGCACGGTGGCGCGCACCCGCTGTTCATAGCCAGGACGCTCGGCCTCAAAGATGTAGGCGAATGTCGGTTCGTGGCGGTAAGCCTGGTACAACAGGGAACGGGCTTCGCGGGAATAGCCGCTGTTGAGCACACGGATGTCGGCGATGGCAGTCGAAGTCTCAGGCATACAGTCAATCTCAGTGGGCGCCACTCAAAGGATGGCGTTCTTATGGGTACGAACCTACGCAGCACCAGTCGTTCCCAGACATTAGCAGCGCATCTGCCCTACCGCCACGCTGGCCCCCGTCTGACTTGTCGGCTAGCATCGCCCTTTTTGCCAAGACCGGACTGCCGACCATGAAAATCGTCTCCTTCAATATCAACGGGCTGCGCGCCCGCCCTCATCAGTTGGCGGCGCTGATTGAAAAGCATCAACCGGATGTGATCGGCCTGCAGGAAACCAAGGTCCACGACGACCAGTTCCCCCTCGCTGAAGTGCAAGCCCTTGGGTATCACGTGTATTACCACGGTCAGAAAGGCCACTACGGCGTGGCCCTGCTCTCGCGTCAGCCAGCGTTGAGCGTGCATAAAGGCTTTGCCAGCGATGAAGAAGACGCCCAGCGCCGCTTTATCTGGGGCACCTTTGCCGACGAGAACGGCCAGCCGGTCACCATCATGAATGGCTACTTCCCCCAAGGCGAAAGCCGCGACCACCCCACCAAATTTCCGGCCAAGCAGCGCTTCTACGAAGACCTGCAGCAATTGCTGGAAAGCCAGTTCAGCAATGACCAGGCACTGGTGGTGATGGGCGACGTGAATATTTCCCCGGAAGACTGCGACATCGGTATCGGCGCCGACAACGCCAAACGTTGGCTCAAGACCGGCAAATGCAGCTTTCTGCCCGAGGAGCGCGAGTGGATGGCGCGCCTGAAAAACTGGGGCCTGGTGGACAGTTTCCGGCACCTGAATCCGGACGTGACCGACCGTTTCAGCTGGTTCGACTACCGCAGCCGCGGCTTTGAAGATGAGCCCAAGCGCGGCCTGCGCATCGACGTGATCATGGCCTCCACGGGCTTGCTGCATCGGGTCAAGGATGCGGGGGTGGATTACGAATTGCGTGGTTTGGAAAAACCCTCGGACCATGCGCCGATCTGGCTTGAATTGAGCTGACGGGTTGTCGGGGCTCGATCAGATGTGGGCGTGGCCGCCAGTCAGTCATATTTATGCAACCTGACTGACTTAATCTCGCGGCACTCCCTTTGGCTTGAGAAGGTGCCGGCATGACGCTGCGCGTTCTGTTCCTGTTGTGTTGCCTATTGCCCCTCGCCGCCGTGGCCGTCCCCCTGCCCGCCCCCGATCATGGTCCGGCGTTGCGCATCCAAGGCTCCAACACCATTGGCGCGGCATTGGGCCCGGCACTGGTCAAGGGGTTGATGGCGCAGCAGGGTTTGCAAGACGTACACAGCGAGCCGGCCGACGGAGCCAATGAACAGCGGATCGTCGGCAAAACGCGCCAAGGCAAGACGGTGACCGTCGAGGTGGCGGCCCATGGTTCCAGCACCGGTTTTGCAGCGCTTAAAAAAACCAGCGCGGACTTGGCCGCCTCGTCCCGACCCATCAAGGACAGCGAACTGGTGGACCTCGAACCCCTGGGCGACCTGAAAAGCCCAGACGCCGAACAGGTGATCGCCATCGATGGCCTGGCCATCATCCTTAACCCACGCAACCCGCTAACGACGTTGAACACCGTGCAACTGGCGCAGATCTTCAACGGCGAGATCAGCACCTGGGAGGCGTTGGGCGGGGTCGGCGGGCCGATCCATGTGTATGCGCGGGATGATCAGTCGGGCACCTACGACACCTTCAAAGAGCTGGTGCTGCGCCTGCGCGGTAAGCCGTTGGTGGCGAGCGCCCAGCGTTTCGAATCCAGCGAGCAGTTGTCCGACGCGGTCAGCGGCGATCCCCAAGGCATCGGCTTTATCGGCCTGCCCTACGTGCGCCAGGCCAAGGCGGTGGCGGTTGTCGACGGGGATTCGCAACCGATGCTGCCGTTGAACAGCCTGATCGCCACCGAGGATTACCCGCTGTCACGCCGTTTGTACTTTTACTTGCCACCGTCGAACCGCAACCCCTGGGCCGATGCGCTGGTGGACTTTACCCAGAGCCCCAAGGGCCAGGCGATTGTGGCGGCCAACGGCTTTATCGCGCAGCAGGTGCAAGCCATGGCCGTGACACCGCGCCCCACGATGCCCGACGACTACCAGGCAATAGCCCGCGACGCCCAGCGCTTGAGCGTGAATTTTCGCTTCGAAGAAGGCAGCGCCAGCCTCGACAGCAAGGCACGCCAGGACCTGCAACGGGTGGTGGCGTACCTGAAAAGTCACGGCAAGCTCAATAAGCAGGTCACGCTAGTGGGCTTTGGCGACGCCAAGAATGACCCGCAACGCGCAGCATTACTGTCCAAGCTGCGTGCCATGGCGGTGCGGCGCGAGCTGGTTCGCAGCGGCGTGGTGCTGCGCGATATCCGTGGGTTCGGGGCGCAGATGCCGGTAGCGGCGAATACGGCGGATGAGGGGCGGATCAAGAATCGGCGGGTGGAGGTGTGGGTGTATTGAGGCTTGGGTGTTGGGTTGCTGGCACTGGCCTTATCGGGGGCAAGCCCCCTCCCACACTGACTGGAAGCACACGATCACAGGTGGGAGGGGGCTTGCCCCCGATGCAGGCGCCGCGTTCTTACTGCCCGCCGCGCATCAACTCCCGAGGCACGTACTTGCCGATCTCGAACTTGCCGATCGCCGCGCGGTGCACTTCGTCCGGGCCGTCGGCCAGGCGCAGGGTGCGCTGCATGGCGTACATGTAGGCCAAGGGGAAGTCGTTGGACACCCCGGCACCGCCGTGGATCTGGATCGCGCGGTCGATCACCTTCAGGGCGACGTTCGGCGCCACCACTTTGATCTGGGCGATTTCGCTTTTCGCCACTTTGTTACCCACGGTGTCCATCATGTACGCCGCCTTCAGGGTCAGCAGGCGCGCCATGTCGATTTCCATGCGTGAGTCGGCGATCTTGTCGATATTGCCGCCCAACCGCGCCAACGGTTTGCCGAATGCGGTACGGCTGACCGAGCGCTTGCACATCAATTCCAGCGCGCGCTCGGCCATGCCGATCGAGCGCATGCAGTGGTGGATACGGCCCGGGCCAAGGCGCCCCTGGGCTATCTCGAAGCCACGCCCTTCACCCAACAACACGTTTTCGTAAGGTACGCGCACGTTGTCGAACAGCACTTCGGCATGGCCGTGGGGCGCGTCGTCGTAACCGAACACCGGCAGCGGCCGCAGGATTTTCACCCCGGGGGTGTCCACCGGCACTAGGATCATCGAATGCTGCTGGTGACGCGGCGCATCGGGGTTGCTCAGGCCCATAAAGATCAGGATCTTGCAGCGTGGATCGCAGGCGCCGGAAGTCCACCATTTCTTGCCGTTGATCACCCACTCGTCGCCCTGGCGTTCGGCGCGGGCGGCCATGTTGGTGGCGTCCGAGGAAGCCACGTCCGGTTCGGTCATGGCGAATGCCGAGCGGATCTCGCCGCGCAGCAGTGGTTCGAGCCAGCGCTGTTTCTGTTCGGCATTGGCGTAGCGCACCAGCACTTCCATATTGCCGGTATCCGGCGCCGAGCAGTTGAACGGCTCCGGCCCCAGCAGCGAACGGCCCATGATTTCCGCCAGGGGCGCGTATTCGAGGTTGGTCAGGCCAGCGCCCAGTTCGGACTCGGGCAAGAACAAATTCCACAGGCCCTCGGCTTTAGCTTTGGCTTTGAGTTCTTCCATGATCGCAGTGGGCTGCCAACGGTCGCCTTCGCTGACCTGGCGTTCAAACACCGGCTCGGCGGGGTAAACGTAAGCGTCCATGAACGCAGTGACGCGTTCACGCAGTTCCTGAACCTTGGGCGAATAGGCGAAATCCATGAGCAGCTCCCTTCTTGGAGAGGTTGTTTAGGTCATGCAATCGATGCTAGAACAGCGTTGATAATTTACCTAGCCTATTCTCGGCGTGTATTAACATTCATCACCGATATATGATCGGCGTATGAACACCTAACAATAAGAGCGCAACGAAATGAATCTGAGCAAGGTCGACCTCAACCTCTTCATCGTCTTTGACGCGATCTACACCGAAGCCAACCTGACCCGCGCCGGGCAGATTGTCGGCATCACCCAACCGGCGGTGTCCAACGCTCTGGCCCGCCTGCGCGAGACCTTCAACGACCCGCTGTTCGTGCGCACCGCCCAAGGCATGGTGCCCACGCCGATGGCGCAGAACATCATCGGCCCGGTGCGCAATGCGCTGTCGCTGCTGCGGGTGTCGGTGCAGGAAAGCCGCATCTTCAACCCGCAACAGGCGGCCAAAACCTACCGCATCAGCATGACCGACCTTACCGAGGCGGTGATCCTGCCGCCGCTGTTCCAGCGCCTGCGCCGCCTGGCGCCCACGGTGGTGATCGAGAGTTTCCTGTCCAAGCGCCGCGAAACCACCAAGGAACTGGCCGCCGGGCGCCTGGACTTTGCCGTGGACGCGCCGCTCAATACCGACCCGCAGGTGCGTCACGTCAAGCTGATGGAGGACCGCTACGTCTGCGCCATGCGCAAGGGCCACCCGATGGCGGGCAAGGACAAATTCACCTTGGACGACTACCTGTCGCTGACCCATATCCATATCTCCAGCCGTCGCAATGGTCTGGGCCACGTCGACCTGGCGCTGGGCAAAATGGGCATCCAGCGCAAGATCGCCCTGCGCTCCCAGCATTACCTGATGGCCTCGCAAGTGCTGCAGCAGACCGACATGGTGATGACCGTGCCCGAGCGCTTTGCCCGACGCCATGAACTGCACTGGTTCAACTTGCCGGTCAACGACGTACCGCCGGTGGAAACCCACTTGTACTGGCACGAAAGCACCGACCAAGACCCGGCCAACCGCTGGATGCGCGAGCAGATGATCGAGCTGTGCCAACAAGTCACCGCCCACGAAAAGAAGCTCGACAAACAACAAGCTTGAGCGCCCCTCCCGTGCAATGGACTACCAAGGAGCCCTTTGTGGGAGGGGGCTCGCCCCCGATGGTCCGCGCAGCGGACCTTGACGTTCACGTCAACCTACCTTTAGCTTAGCGCCAGAACTTTCTTGAGCGCCGCCATGAGCACTACCTACAGTATTTCCGACCTCGCCCGCGAGCTGGATATCACCACCCGCGCCATTCGTTTCTATGAAGAACAGGGCCTGCTGGCCCCTGAGCGGCGTGGCCAGGAGCGCATTTACAGCGCGCGGGACAAGGTCAGCCTCAAGCTGATCCTGCGCGGCAAGCGCATCGGCTTTTCCCTGGCCGAGTGCCGCGAATTGATCGAACTCTATGACCCCAGCAGCGGCAACCACATCCAGCTCAACAGCATGCTGGCCAAGATCGCCGAGCGCCGTGAGCAGTTGGAACAGCAACTGCTGGATATCGAACAGATGAAGCTGGAACTGGACACCGCCGAAGAGCGTTGCACCCAGGCCCTGGCCCAAACCATGCGCCAGGCCGGCGATTGATCAGAAGGTGACCGCCATGACCCTCCCCTCCCACGTCCGCCTGGTTGAAGTCGGCCCGCGCGACGGTTTGCAGAACGAAGCCAACCCCATCAGCGTCGCGGACAAGGTTCAATTGGTCGACGCCCTCAGCGCCGCCGGCTTGAGCTATATCGAAGTCGGCAGTTTTGTTTCGCCCAAGTGGGTGCCGCAAATGGCCGGCTCCGCCGAAGTGTTCGCCCAGATCCAGCGCAAACCCGGCGTGACCTATGGCGCATTGGCACCGAACCTGCGCGGTTTCGAAGACGCGCTGGCCGCCGGGGTCAAGGAAGTGGCGGTGTTCGCGGCCGCGTCCGAGGCGTTTTCCCAGCGCAATATCAACTGTTCCATCAGCGAAAGCCTGGAACGTTTCGCGCCCATCATGGCCGCAGCCCAGCAACACGGAGTCAGTGTGCGCGGCTATGTGTCCTGTGTATTGGGCTGCCCCTATGAAGGCGAGATCGCCGCCGAACAGGTGGCGGTAGTGGCGCGGGAGTTGTATGCCATGGGCTGTTATGAAGTGTCGTTGGGCGACACTATCGGCACCGGCACGGCGGGCGCCACCCGCCGCCTGTTTGAAGTGGTCGGCGCGCAGGTGCCACGGGACAAGTTGGCCGGGCATTTCCACGACACCTATGGCCAGGCCATCGCCAACGTGTACGCCGGGCTGCTGGAAGGCATCCAGGTGTTCGACAGCTCTATTGCCGGGCTTGGCGGCTGCCCGTATGCCAAGGGCGCCAGCGGTAACGTCGCGACCGAAGACGTGCTGTACCTGCTCAATGGCCTGGGCATTCACACCGGGGTCGACTTGGACGCCTTGATCCTCGCAGGCCGGCAGATCAGTCAGGTGCTGGGGCGCCCCAGCGGTTCGCGGGTGGCCAAGGCGCGTAACGCTGTGTGAGTAGCACGCCTGTGACAATGTGTTACCCAAGCCCTACACATCGAGTAACACGGGAACATATTTTGTCGTATTTGCCCCCGGTCATTTCCTACACAAAAATCAACTCCTTGATTTTAAAGACATTTTAAAAGTTGGCACGGCTTCTGCTATCTCTATGGCATAACAAGAATAAAAAGCGCCAAACCTAATAAAAATAAGACGAAACGACTCTGACATAACAAAAACAACACGGCAGAGACGCAGCTAACAGATTTTTTTGGAGAAGATGTGCTTCGCAGGGTACGGCGTGCCGAGACCCGCAACCGGATAGAGAAAAATAAAACTACCTTCAGGTAGCTACCCACTGGTTGGATCGCTTGCGAAGAAGCAGATCAGCGCTCAAAAAAATACGTTTGCTCTTGATCCCGGATGGGGATCGCCAAAAACAGCGGTAAAGGGTAACGGTTGCCAAAAACAACAATAGACCGCCCCTCAATAATAAAAAAAGAGCAGGCAACGCACATTAAAGGGGACCTTCGGGTCCCCTTCGTGTTGTGGGCGTTCGGCTCCTCACACCGATGTGCCTTCGCTGGCCATGAAATTGTTCAGCACCTTTCGAGTCAGACGCTGCAATGCCTGTGTTTGCTCTTGCTGTCGCGCCGCCGCCAGTTGCTTGAGTTCCCCGTCGAAGAACGCACTGGGCATGGCGCCATCGACCAGAATGTCGTCTTTGCTTTTGCCCAACAGGCGCGCCAGCCTGTCGACCGCCGCATCATGACGGCTCTGCCAGTCCGCTTGCGCCGCCAGGTCCGCCCCCGTGTCTTGCTCGCCTTGCACATCCGAAAGCTCGAACAACGCCGAGCTTTTTTCCTCGATCAATTCAATACCCGGGCCCATCAATGCCTGGAGCTCCTGCGGGTATCGGCTGCGCAGGTGTTTCTCCCAGAATTCACGTCCCACGAAAAAAGCGCTCTCGTCAGCGGTAACACTTTCGTTCCTGAGCACTTGCCGATAAGCACTGTCGAGGGCTTGCTGGCTCACATTGGCCTGCTGGGGAAACAGCATCTCACGGGTGTTTATCGGCAGCCCCAGCCTGTCCGCCAGCCCGATCCGGTAGGCCAGGATCACTTCGACCTGCTCGGTAAAACCCGGCCCGCGGGAAGCAACGTCCTGTTCAGCCACGGCGTCCACCAGCGTCAGACGGAACAACTGGCGGGCGATGCTGATCAGTGAGCCTTCGCTGTCAGCTTCCCCCGCCTGCTCAAGCGCCTTCAACGCCAACAGCTCACTCTCGAGGTTCATGAACTCCACCGTACTGCCATCCCCGCAGGTGACACGATCATCGGCGATGCCAAACAGCGACTCGCGAATGGCCTGGCTTTGACTGGCGGCCTCCAACAAGTCCCACACCCGCTGGGTCAATGCGGCGCGGGTGACCGGCGAGGCGTATTCGGCGCTACGGGTAGTGTCAGCCAGGACCGTGAACAGGGCGGCCGAATCAGGGCAAGCCTTCACGTCGTCCCACAGCCGGGCGCGGTGCGTCTGTGCGGCGGCAGGCACCTCTCGCAACCACAGGGTCCGAGCCTCGTCCAACGTGACGTGGTCGGCCCACTGCGCCGGATCCACCGGCGCCTCCAGGCCAAGGCGTTCGCGGGTGGCCGCCGACAGCGGGTTCTCGTGCACGTTGATCCGGTCCAAGTGCTGATACGCATAGTCGGGCAAGGTTGTGATCTGGTTCGAGTGCAGGTCGATCCTGGCCAAGGACGTCAATTGCTCGGCCCCCATCGGAAAGGTCGTGGTGCCGGTGTCGGCCAGATAAAGTTGATTGAGGCTGCGCATGCCCCGCAGATCGGCGGTCCAGCCCAAGCGGCGATTGTCGGACAGATCGAGGATTTTCAGGTCTCGCATCCCTTCGAGGCGCGCACGACTGGCGTCGGTCAGTTGCAGGTCATTGCGACTCAGGTTGAGCTTGGTCAGCCCCGCCCCGCCATGGGTGAACTCCGGCAGTTGCGTGAGGTTGTTTTCGCGCATATTCAGCCAGCGCAGGCGGCCGAATGCGTTGAGAAAGGGGAGCGAGCCGTCCGACAGCCCCATTCGGCCTAAATCCAGGCTGCCCACATGATCCATATTCGCCGTTATCGGCGGCAGTTCACCCACCAGTTCGTCCGATAAATCCAGAATGTGGCCAATCGGTGTTTGATCCGCCGCATACGCTTGCGGCGACTGGCGTTGCCACGCGGCCATAATCGTCCCCGCGACCCTGCGACGAATTTGGCTGTGGCCCGGCTCTGCGTCCTGATGCCAGGCGTCCAGCGTCTGCTTCAGCTGGTTGTATTCCTCTTCGAGGCTGCTGAGGCGGGCTAGAACCTGGGCATCAGTCAAACCTTGAAGCCCATACAGGGCTTCGACTTCTTCAAGTGACTTCGACGGGTACAGATACATGGCTTTCATGGTGCAGATAAACGGCCGCCGCCCCGCGCCGCCCACCGGGCTAAGCGGGTACCCAAACCGCCCGTCCGCCAGGCGCATAGGCGACTTGAACCCCGGTTTGATGGCTTGCAAGCCAAGGGCCTGGCGCGTGGCCTCTTCGCTCAAGGGCTGTTGTGCGAGCTGCTCCTTCAACGCCTGGGTGGAGGCTTTCAGTTGCCGCCAATCCGTGCGCCCGCTGTAACCCACCCGCCAGAGCGCGGTGTAGAACGCATCTTTGTCCGAGCGCCAATACTCCAGATCATCGGGACCGCTGAACAGCTTCCACTCGTTGAGGCTGATGCGCACGAGGCGTAACTGCCTGGGCGCGTCAGCACGCCCGACACGGTCCAATAATTCACCGTCATAGGTGTTAGCGCGTAACTCAAGACCCACGCCGTCAAGACGACCCGGCAGCGTCGCCAGCTTGTGCAGCGCCAGACGCACACTGTCCGGGGTGAGTTCGTTATCGAACAACAGATCGGTATGGGCGCGCAGGGCTCGGACCTTCTGCCCATAGCGGCGCGCCTCTTCAGCCAGACGCAACGGCACACGGGAGGTTTCGCCCATACGCGACAACTCCTGGTCGGTGGCGTGGGCCAGCAGGTCTTCGGCAATCAGTTTGGGCAAGCCTGGAAAGTCGCGCTGGAGCAGTTGCACATTCGCCTCACTGGACACGTCCCCGGCCGCGATTTCAAGGCCAAACAACCTGGCTTTGCTGTCCTGCGCCAACTCGCGCAATCGGTCGCGGTAACGCAGCGCCCTCGCCTGGGGTGTGCGCTGCTCGCTCATCATGCGTTCAACCAAGCGATCCGCGTACGCCTTATCGGCGGCCGTCGCCAGAAAGTCGGAATCAATTCTGCCGGTCAGCATCAGTTCATAACGCAGCGCTCGCTCGACGGCCGGCTCGTCCAACAGGTGCCGGATCTGCTCTTCGCTCAATTGGCTCAGCAGCGACGGCAGAATCACGCCATCCCGGGTCGCCGCTTGGGCCAGATCGAGCTTGACCACCTGACTGCGTTGGGCGACAGCGGCCGAACGCCAGACGATATCGCCGTCGGCATCCAAGGCGACCAGCACCCTGGCTTCAGGCCACTTGCCGCTGTCGAGCAACAACCTCATTTGCAAGTTCCAGTCGACACGCCCAAAGACGGCAGGGTCGGTACTGCTCAGGCGGTCAATGAAGCCTTGGTAGCGACGGGCAGATTCGAAGCGCCGCAGCGCTTCTCTGAACAGCGGCGGCGGCAATTGCTGATCGACGTAAACCCGGCGCAATTGCTCATCCGTGACCCCACTCAGCGCTCGGACGTGCTCCAATTGAGCGTCGCTGAAAGCGTCGACGCTGGGGCCGAGACGTCGCAACAGGGTCTTGCGATCCCACGTCAGGGGTTGTTCGAATTCATGCACCCAGGCACCCGCCCCGTTGTGGCGTACCCTGGGCCAGTAACGGGCGTCGCCATCGGGGTGGACGAGCCTGAATTCTCCCTCGGCGATGGCTTGCACCTTGTAGTGACCGCCGTGGGTCGACGGCAGGTACGTGGCGCCTTGATGCTCATACAAGCCCAGGCTGTTCGGCTTCAGCTCAGCGGGTAGGCTGATCGAGTGGGTGTACCGCGTCGGATCGAAGTCAAATAAACGGCTGCGCCCGCCGAAGTCGACATGCACCAAACGCTTGATAAAAGCGGTCTCTTTGAACGCTGCCAGCGCGGCGGGCACCGCCAGCCCCGCCAAGTTCAGACCCACCGCCGAGAAGTGCGCCCAGACCGCGCGCGCATCGCCCTCGGACCACGCCTGTATGCCTTCTGCCACGTCGTCGACCATTTGCACCGCCGCAACTATCAGCATCACTTCGCCAAGGTACGGCACCACAAATGCCGCCACGTTCAGCACATCCAGTATTTTTTTGCCCCACGACCACAGCCAGGCTTTCTCCGCATGGTCCGTAGCCTCTTGCGTGGACACGGCGCTCGCCTGAGCGTTTTCCATGATCGAGCGAACCCGCTGTTGCGCGCTGTCGATCCACACGTCACGCCAAGGCGGTGCGTAGGTGCCCTGGCGGTGAAGCCGGGCTTTGAGCGCCGGGTCGAAATCCTGCGTGGCGGTGTAAACCTCGTCGGGGTCCAGTAGTGCCTTGAGCTTGGTAAAAAACACTTCTTGCCGGGAAAGCGGGACGAACTGGCTGAAGAAGGTACGGTAGTCAGCACGGCACAGGCGCGTGGTCAGGTGGTCGACGAAGGCGGTGAGGTTGTCGTAAGCCTTGAGCGGGTGCAGCGGATCGCCGGGGATGTAGACCATGCACGGTCGCGGCAGGACCGTGGCATTTCGCAGATGGGGCTGCCACACCACCGGCCCGATGATCAGCACCTGCTCGATCACGACCGTGCACAACTGCAAGGGCGAAAAGCTGACGTCATCCTCTGCCCATGTGTGCCCGGTCTGTTGAATCAGAATCGCCTGGATCAAGCGATGGTCCTGGGGCTGGATATGGCCCTGCATCAGGGCAATTTCGGCGGCCAATTCCAACTGATTGCGGTGCGCGGTGATCAACGTGCTGTACAGCTTGCCGGTCAGGGCGCCGGGGGGCTTGGCCAGAATCGGGGCATTGATGATGCCGCGCACATGCTCGTAGTAGGACTGCCCCAGGTCCAGCGTCCGGCACAGGGCGGCAAATTCGTGGGCTTTGATCGACAGTTTGAACGACTTGACACTCGCAGGTGCATGCTTCTTTGCGCTGGAATATTGGTGGAAGTTATAGCGGGTGATCAAACGACAATCCAAGCAGATCGGCTTGCTTGCGTCGTCCTCGGTGAAATTCATCAAGGCCGCTTCAAGCAGGCTGACGCCCTTGTAGAAATACAGCGGCGACGACGCTGACGACACGGTGGTGGTCGACAGTTCTTCCGAATCGGTGCTGCACGATCTCTGCTCCATCTTGCGCGCGTAGAACACGCTCGTGACGTCGAGGCGCAGGCCGAACTTCTCTTCAATGGCCGCCACCAGCAAGGGTTCGGCATAGTCGGCGGGGCTTTTGAGTTGGCTGAACCATTGATCCAGCTGGTTTAACGACGTCCGGCTGCGGTCGTGGACCGCCTTCAATCGGTTTTTCGCTGTTGAGTCGGCGTTGGTGTACCAGGACGGGATAACCAGCTTGAGGTTGGCCAATTCGGTCTTGCGCGCTGCCAGCGCATCGGTATACCAAGCGGGGGTGTTGTCCTGAATGGGCCCCACATGGGGGCTTGGCTCATCGACATCGGGCAGGGCAAGCGGATCAGTGAGCAGATCGGTCATGGGCATCGCCTTCGAGTAGCGGAATAATCCGCCACTCTAGGCAGCTGGCGCAGGCCGAACGCGGTAGCCCAGCACCCCGTTTCAGCGCTCGGTGCTCAATTCCTGGAGGCTGATCTCGCGCATGCGAAACTTCTGGATCTTGCCCGTGACGGTCATCGGAAACTCATCCACGAACTTGAAGTGCTTAGGCGTCTTGAAGTGCGCAATGCGACCCTTGCACCAGCCCTGCAAATCCAGCTCATCGGTCGCGTGGCCCGGATGGAGTTTGATCCAGGCGACGATTTCTTCGCCGTAGCGCGCATCCGGAATGCCGATCACCTGCACATCGGCCACCGCCGGGTGGGTGAAGAAAAACTCCTCCAGCTCGCGCGGGTACACGTTCTCGCCGCCGCGAATGATCATGTCCTTATTGCGTCCAGCGATGCGCACATAGCCGTGCTCATCCATGCTTGCCAGATCGCCGGTGTGCATCCAGCCGGCCTCGTCGATGGCCTCGCGGGTTGCCTCGGGATTATTCCAGTAGCCGAGCATGACGCTGTAGCCTCGGGTGCACAGCTCGCCGATTTCACCGCGCGCGACGGTGTTGCCATCGATGTCGATGATCTTGGTTTCCAACTGCGGTTGGGTGCGGCCGACGGTGGTGACCCGGCGCTCCAGATCATCCTGCGGCCCAGTCTGCAACGACACTGGGCTGGTTTCGGTCATACCGTAGGCGATCTGCACTTCACCCATGTGCAACTCGCTGATCACGCGGCGCATCACTTCGATGGGGCACGTGGCGCCGGCCATGATGCCGGTGCGCAGGCTGGACAGCTCAAACTCACCGCGCTGCGGGTGATCAAGTAACGCGATAAACATGGTGGGCACGCCATACAGGCCAGTGGCGCGTTCTTCGGCGACGGCGCTGAGGGTCAGCAATGGGTCGAAGCCGTCGTTCGGGTAGATCATGGCGGTGCCATGGGTGATACAGCCCAGGTTGCCCATCACCATGCCAAAGCAGTGATACAGCGGCACCGGGATCACCAAGCGATCCTGGGCGGTCAGGCCCAGGCTCTCACCGACCATGTAGCCGTTATTGAGAATATTGTGATGACTGAGCGTGGCCCCCTTGGGGAACCCGGTGGTGCCGGAGGTGTACTGGATATTAACGGCTTGGTCGAAGTGCAGGCTGGCCTGGCGCTGGTGCAGTTGCTCGGGCGTTACCTCGGCGCCGAGGGCGGCCAGCGTCGACCAGGGCATAAAGCCTGCCGGCGGGCTGGGATCAAGGCTGATGACGCCGCGCAGGTCGGGTTGCAGGTCCTGGAGCATTCCGTGGTAATCGGAACCCTTGAACGCCCCGGCGCACACCAGCCACTGACAACCGGACTGTTTGAGCACGTAGTCCAGCTCGCTGGTGCGGTACGCCGGGTTGATATTGACCAGGATCACGCCGAGCTTGGCGCTGGCAATCTGGCTGATCAACCACTCGGCGCAGTTCGGCGCCCAGATGCCCAAGCGGTCGCCGGTCTGCAGGCCCAAGGCGAGGAATGCGCGGGCGTGCAGGTCGACGGTATCGGCCAGTTGCCGCCAGGTATAGCGCCGTGACTGATGACGCACCACCAGCGCTTCGCCATCGGGGAATTGCGCCACTGTGCGATCGAAGGCCTGGCCGATGGTCATGGCCAGTAAGGCTTTGTCCTGGGAGCCACGGCTGTAGCTCTGATGCGGTTGATCCATAACGACCCCTGTTATCTTTTTTGTAGGTTGACGTAAACGTAAACTACGATTGACAGCGTCACAACGCAAGCTTACGTTAACGTAAAGGTGAGCGCCCTCCCCTGGCGCGCCGACCACACAACAACAAAGCTCACATTAAGGTGCCTGTCCATGAGTTACCCGTCCCTGAACTTCGCCCTCGGCGAAACCATCGACATGCTGCGCGACCAGGTGCAGTCCTTCGTGGCCAAAGAGATCGCACCGCGCGCGGCGCAAATCGACAGCGACAACCTGTTCCCCGCCGACCTGTGGCGCAAATTCGGGGACATGGGCCTGCTCGGCATCACCGTACCGGAAGAGTACGGCGGCGCCGGCCTGGGTTACCTGGCGCATGTGGTGGCCATGGAAGAAATCAGCCGTGGCTCGGCATCGGTGGCGTTGTCCTACGGCGCTCACTCCAATCTCTGTGTGAATCAGATCAACCGCAACGGTAACCACGCACAGAAGCTCAAATACCTGCCCAAACTGATCAGCGGCGAACACGTCGGCGCCTTGGCCATGAGCGAGCCGAACGCCGGCTCCGATGTGGTCTCGATGAAGCTGCGCGCCGACAAGCGCGGCGACCACTATGTGCTCAACGGCAGCAAGACCTGGATCACCAACGGTCCCGATGCCAACACCTATGTGATTTACGCCAAGACTGACTTGGAAAAAGGCCCACATGGCATCACCGCGTTTATTGTCGAGCGCGACTGGAAGGGCTTCAGCCGTAGCAACAAGTTCGACAAATTGGGCATGCGCGGCTCCAACACCTGCGAGCTGTTTTTCGATGACGTCGAAGTGCCCGAAGACAACATCCTCGGCGTGCTCAATGGCGGCGTGAAAGTGTTGATGAGCGGCCTGGACTATGAGCGCGTGGTGCTCTCCGGCGGCCCCACCGGGATCATGCAGGCGTGCATGGACCTGATCGTGCCGTACATCCACGACCGCAAGCAATTCGGCCAAAGCATCGGCGAGTTCCAGTTGATCCAGGGCAAAGTCGCCGATATGTACACCCAACTCAACGCCAGCCGTGCCTATCTGTATGCGGTGGCCCAGGCCTGCGAACGTGGCGAGACCACGCGCAAGGACGCCGCCGGGGTGATCCTCTACAGCGCCGAACGGGCCACGCAAATGGCCCTGGATGCGATCCAGATTCTCGGTGGCAACGGCTACATCAACGAATTCCCCGCCGGGCGCCTGTTGCGCGATGCCAAGCTGTATGAAATCGGCGCCGGCACCAGTGAAATCCGGCGGATGCTGATCGGTCGCGAACTGTTCAACGAAACTCGCTGAGGGCACGCGCCATGGCCACCTTGCACACCCAGCTCAACCCGCGCTCGGCGGAGTTCGCCGCCAACACCGCGGCGATGCGCCAACAGGTCGACGCCCTGCACACTCTGCTCGCTCACGTGCAGCAAGGCGGCGGCGCCAAGGCTCAAGAGCGGCACACCTCACGGGGCAAACTGTTGCCGCGCGAACGCATCAATCGCCTACTCGATCCGGGCTCGCCGTTTCTTGAACTCAGCCAACTCGCCGCCTATCAGGTCTACGGCGAAGACGTGCCCGCGGCCGGCGTCATCGCCGGAATCGGTCGCGTCGAAGGCGTGGAGTGCATGATTGTGGCCAATGACGCCACGGTCAAAGGCGGTTCCTACTACCCGCTGACCGTGAAAAAACACCTGCGCGCCCAGACCATCGCCGAGCAGAATCGCCTGCCGTGCATCTACCTGGTGGACTCCGGCGGCGCCAACCTGCCGCGTCAGGACGAGGTGTTTCCCGACCGCGAGCACTTTGGGCGGATCTTTTTCAACCAAGCCAATATGAGCGCCCAAGGCATCCCGCAGATCGCCGTGGTGATGGGCTCATGCACCGCCGGCGGCGCCTATGTGCCGGCCATGGCCGACGAAGCCATCATGGTGCGCCAGCAGGCCACGATCTTTCTGGCCGGCCCGCCGTTGGTGAAGGCCGCCACCGGGGAAGTGGTCAGCGCCGAAGACCTTGGCGGCGCGGATGTGCATTGCAAAATTTCGGGCGTGGCCGACCACTATGCCGACAGCGATGAACACGCCCTGGCCCTGGCCCGCCGCAGCGTGGCCAACCTCAATTGGCACAAACAGGGCCAGTTGCTGCAACGTACGCCGGTGGCACCGCTGTACAGCGGCGAAGAGTTGTACGGCGTGATTCCGGCCGACCCTAAACAGCCGTTCGAAGTACGCGAAGTGATCGCGCGACTGGTGGACGGTTCGGTGTTCGATGAGTTCAAGGCGCTGTTCGGCACCACGCTGGTGTGCGGTTTCGCCCATCTGCACGGCTACCCGATTGCGATCCTGGCCAACAACGGAATCTTGTTCGCCGAAGCCGCGCAGAAAGGCGCGCACTTTATTGAACTGGCCTGCCAGCGCGGCATCCCCCTGCTGTTCCTGCAGAACATCACCGGCTTTATGGTCGGACAGAAATACGAGGCCGGCGGCATTGCCAAGCACGGCGCCAAACTGGTGACGGCAGTGGCCTGCGCCAAGGTGCCCAAATTTACCGTGATCATCGGCGGCAGCTTTGGTGCCGGTAACTACGGCATGTGCGGTCGCGCCTATGACCCGCGCTTTTTGTGGATGTGGCCGAACGCGCGTATCGGCGTGATGGGCGCCGAACAGGCGGCCGGCGTGCTGGTGCAGGTCAAGCGCGAGCAGGCCGAACGCGCGGGCGCCGGGTTCAGTGCCGAGGAGGAAGCGGCGATCAAGCAGCCGATCCTCGACCAGTACGAAACCCAGGGGCACCCCTACTATTCCAGCGCGCGCCTGTGGGATGACGGCGTGATCGATCCGTTGCAGACCCGCGACGTGCTGGCCCTGGCCCTGTCCGCAGCCTTGAACGCCCCCATCGAGCCGAGCCGCTTCGGCGTGTTCCGCATGTAAATGGAGCAGCACCCCATGAGCGATTTCAACACCCTCGAACTGATCGCCGACCGCCGTGGCTTTGCCACGCTGTGGCTCAGTCGTGAAGCCAAGAACAACGCGTTCAATGCCGAGATGATCCGCGAGCTGATCATCGCCCTCGACCAGGTGCAGGGCGATGCTTCCCTGCGGTTCCTGGTGCTGCGCGGGCGCGGTAAGCATTTCAGCGCCGGGGCCGACCTGGCCTGGATGCAGCAATCGGCCGAGCTGGATTACCACACCAATCTCGACGACGCCCGCGAACTGGCGGAACTGATGTACAACCTGGCCAAGCTGAAAATCCCCACCCTGGCGGTGGTGCAAGGTGCAGCCTACGGCGGCGCCCTGGGCTTGATCAGTTGCTGCGACATGGCCATCGGCGCCGACGATGCGCAGTTCTGCCTGTCGGAAGTGCGCATCGGCCTGGCGCCGGCGGTGATCAGCCCGTTCGTGGTGCAAGCCATCGGCGAACGCGCGGCACGGCGCTACGCCCTCACCGCCGAGCGCTTCGGCGGCCAGCGCGCGCGGGAGATCGGCCTGTTGGCTGAAAGCTACCCGGCGGACGAGCTGGAGATTCACGTCGAACACTGGATAGCCAACCTGCTGCATAACAGCCCGGCGGCGATGCGCGCCAGCAAGGATCTGCTGCGTGAAGTCGGCAACGGCGCCCTCACCCCGGCGTTGCGCCGCTACTGCGAAAACGCCATCGCCCGCATCCGCGTCAGCCCCGAGGGCCAGGAAGGCTTGCGCGCCTTCCTGCAAAAACGTCCACCGAGCTGGCAAGCGCAGGAGCCGCGTTCATGAGTACTTTGACCCGCATACTGGTGGCCAACCGGGGTGAAATCGCCTGTCGCGTGATGCGCACCGCCAAGGCCATGGGGCTGACCACGGTGGCCGTGCACAGCGCCATCGACCGCGACGCGCGCCATTGCCGCGAAGCGGATATCTGCGTCGACCTGGGGGGCAGCAAGGCCAGCGACAGTTACCTGCAAATCGACAAACTGATCGCTGCCGCCCAGGCCAGCGGCGCCCAGGCGATTCATCCGGGCTACGGGTTTCTCTCGGAAAACGCCGGGTTCGCCCGCGCCATCGAAGCCGCCGGTTTGATCTTCCTCGGCCCGCCCGCCTCTGCCATCGACGCCATGGGCAGCAAATCCGCAGCCAAAGCGTTGATGGAAACCGCCGGCGTGCCCCTGGTACCGGGTTACCACGGCGAGGCCCAAGACCTGGAGACTTTCCGCGACGCCTGTGCCCGCATCGGTTACCCGGTGCTGCTCAAGGCCACGGCCGGCGGCGGCGGCAAAGGCATGAAAGTGGTCGAGGATGTCAGCCAATTGGCCGACGCCCTGGCCTCTGCCCAGCGCGAGGCGTTGTCGTCATTTGGCAACGCCCAGATGCTGGTGGAGAAATACCTGCTCAAGCCCCGTCATGTGGAAATCCAGGTTTTCGCCGACCAGCACGGGCACTGCCTGTACCTGAATGAACGGGATTGCTCGATTCAGCGCCGTCATCAGAAGGTCGTGGAGGAAGCTCCGGCCCCCGGTTTGAGCGCTGAACAGCGCCGTGCCATGGGCGAGGCTGCCGTGCGGGCGGCCCAGGCGATCGGCTATGTCGGCGCCGGCACCGTGGAGTTTTTGCTCGACGCGCGCGGCGAGTTCTTCTTTATGGAGATGAATACGCGGTTGCAGGTCGAACACCCGGTCACCGAAGCGATTACCGGTCTGGACCTGGTGGCCTGGCAGATCCGCGTGGCCCAGGGCCAGGCGCTGCCGATCACCCAGGCACAGGTGCCCTTGATCGGGCATGCCATCGAAGTGCGTCTGTATGCCGAGGACCCGGCCAATGATTTTCTGCCCGCCACCGGGCACCTGGCGCTGTACCGCGAATCCGCTCCCGGCCCTGGGCGCCGCGTGGACAGCGGCGTGAGTGAGGGGGACAGCGTTTCGCCCTTCTACGATCCGATGTTGGGCAAGTTGATTGCCTGGGGCGAGGACCGTGAACAGGCGCGCCTGCGCTTGCTGAGCATGCTCGACGAATTCGCCGTGGGCGGGCTGAAGACCAACCTGGGCTTCCTGCGGCGCATTATTGGGCACCCGGCATTCGCCGCAGCCGAACTGGATACCGGGTTTATTCCGCGCTATCAGGAACAATTGCTGCCGCCGACCGGCGCGCTGAGTGATGATCTCTGGCAGGCCGCAGGTGCCGCGCTGATGCACAGCCTGCCCGCCGGCGACGGCCCGTGGGCAGACACCCGTGGCTTTCGCGCGGGGTTGCCCGCTGAGGTTTCGTTGCACTTGAGCTGCAACGGGCAGGACCGACTGGTGACCCTGGCGCCGGACATTACGCAGTTGCACGGCGAGCAGTTGAGCATCGAGCGCGATGGCGTGCGTCGCAGCTATCTGGCGGTCCGGCACGATGGCGGCGTGTTTGTACGCTGGGACGGTGAAATGCATGGGGTCAGTCTGTTCGACCCGATTGCCGCCGTGGAGGCCAACCAATCCCATCAGGGTGGCCTGACGGCGCCCATGAACGGCAGCATTGTGCGGGTGCTGGTGCAAGCCGGCCAGGCGGTCGAGGCCGGTACGCAACTGGTGGTGCTCGAAGCGATGAAGATGGAACACAGCATCCGTGCTCCCGAAGCCGGGGTGGTCAAGGCGCTGTTCTGTCAGGAAGGCGAAATGGTCGCCGAAGGCTGCACGCTGGTGGAGCTGGAAACGGCGGACTAGAACCTCGCCATGGCCTGCACCACTACACCGAGGATGCGACACGCCTCGGTGAACAGCTGTTTAGGGTACGTGGGGTTGAGCGGCACCAGGTAGAGCTGGCCGCTCTCCTCCCGTAACTGGCGGAAGGTCGCGTGAGGGTTGTCGGCCCATTGCGCGACCACCAGTTTACCGGGGCCGGCACTGACGGCCGGGTCTACCAGGATCATCATGCCTGCGCCGATGCTCAAGCCGCTGGGCGCGGTCATGGCATCGCCCGTGACCGGCAGCCAGAAGGCGTCGCCCCTGGCATGATAATCCGTGGTTTCATAGCGCGCGCCAGCATAGGCCGGGCGCTCCTCGCGGGCTTCGCACAGGCCTCTCCATTCGTTGACGGGGTAGCGGAAAAACGCCGTGTGCCGTGGCGTCGGCACTGCCGGTTCGGCGCGACGCTCGCGCACTTCCTGCACCACTTCCAGATCACCCAGACCCAATGCTTCCAGCACCCGGTTCATGTCCTCCAGGCTCGGCACGCGACGCTTGTTGAGCCAATGACCGACGCCCCCCTGGGACATGCCCAAGCGCTCAGCCAGTTCACCTTGCGTGACCTTGCGGTCTTTCATGTTGGCCCTGACCAACGCGATCCATTTATCCATGGGGCCAGACAATACGTCAGGTATTTTTCAGGGCAATAAACAGTTTGTAGTAATCCATAAAACGACATAAATACGATACGTACTATTATCAGGCATAAGGTTTTCAACACCCACCCAGAGTACTGCCCCTTATGACGACGAGCCCGTACCTCCTGCCTGAACCCGCTGAAAACGATGAGCTGCAAGACCTGCGCAGCAGCGGCGCCGCCCAGCGCGCGCTGGATTTCTACCTGAAAGAAGAGATGTCGACGCCGGTGGCGAACGAGGCGTTGTTCGCCATCAAAGCGGGTATCAGTCAGGAAGAAGCCTTGATACATGCCTCGGACCTGCTGCGCAGCGCGGCGGCCACTGCGTATGAATCCGCGAGCAACCACCAGGGTAATCAGCGGGACCTGGCGTTTTCAGTGGTGTATTTGATCGATATGGCGAAGGCGATGGTCGAGCGGTCGTTGCAGGTGCGCGAAGCGCAGGCGGACAGCTGATCGGCGCAAAGGAAAAATATTTCTATCCCACGGATAAAAACATTTGACTTGCAAATGATAATGATTATTATTGAACCCAGCTGATCGCGAGATCAGTCGATAAACCAAGAGACCTTAGGTCGGACTCTTGGAATATCTCCTCATCAGGCTAATCACGGTTTTTGACCCGGCTCTTTGGCCGGGTCTTTTTTTTGCCAGTTTCCCTGGCATGGCTTCAGGCTAATGAAGACTGTGTGTTGCGTGATGGCGCGCATGGTAGCAAAAGACCATCGCCGAATGAAAGCTACCCAAAGGCTCTGGCTCACATCTTTGGGAAATAGCGCTTGAGAATCAATCTCATAAATTCTAAGCTGCGGCGGCGTCAAGGATGATGCCCCCCTCCCTGCGCAACAATTTTGCATCCAGGCTTTACCGGACTCCTGTGTAATATAGCCGCCACAATACTCATAATCAGGCAACCAGACTATGACAGTGGCCTTGACCTCCATCAGAATCAGTACCGACTTCGACAGTGGCAATATCCAGGTGCTGGACGCCAGCGATGCCTATCAATTGCTGCTGGCGATCAAACCCGACACACGCAGCCAGCATTTCCAGTGGTTTCACTTCAAGGCCGAGGGTATGCATGTGGGCCATACCCACACCTTCCGCTTGAGCAATGCCGGGCGCTCTTCATATCCCCATGCCTGGAGCGGCTACAACGCCGTAGCCTCCTACGACCACGTCAACTGGTTCCGCGTGCCGACACGCTTCGATGGCGAAATCCTGCACATCAGCCTGGAGACTCGCGAGAAGCACGCCTGGTTCGCCTACTTCGAACCCTACAGCCGCGAACGTCATGATGGCTTGATCGAGCAGGCGCTCAAACACACCGGCACCCAATTGCTGGCCACCGGCAAGAGTGTCGAAGGCCGCGACATTCAGTTGCTGCGTCGGGGCAAAGGCGGCGAAGGACGACGCAACGTATGGATCATCGCCCAGCAACATCCGGGCGAACACATGGCCGAATGGTTTATGGAAGGGATCATCGAACGCTTGCAACAGGACGGCGATGCCGAGCTGAAAAAACTGCTGGCGGTGGCTGACCTGTACCTGGTGCCGAATATGAATCCGGACGGCGCCTTCCACGGGCACCTGCGCACCAACGCCATGGGCCAGGACCTCAACCGCGCGTGGCAGAGCGCGAGCCAGGACCTCAGCCCGGAAGTACTGTTCGTGCAACAGCAGATGGAACAGTACGGCGTGGACCTGTTCCTGGATATCCACGGTGACGAAGAAATCCCCTATGTATTCGCCGCTGCCTGCGAAGGCAACCCAGGCTACACGCCGCGCATCGAAGCCCTGGAAAAACACTTTCGCAGCCACCTCAGCGGCTTGACCCGTGACTTCCAGACCACTCATGGCTACACCCGCGACCTGCCGGGCGAAGCCAACATGACGTTGGCCTGCAATGCGGTCGGCCAAAAGTACGATTGCCTGTCGCTGACCTTGGAAATGCCCTTCAAGGACAACAACGACGCGCCCAACCCGAAAACTGGCTGGTCGGGCGAGCGCTCGAAACAGCTGGGCAAGGATGTACTGAGCAGCGTCGCCGATATCGTCGGCCTGTTGCGCTGACAGCAACGCGCCCCGGCATCAGTCCTTGGTGCCGGTCATGCTCTGCAATACACCATCGCGTCGGATCAGCCCATGAAACAACGCCGCCGCCAGGTGCACCAACACCGTGAGAAACAGCAGGTACGCCAGGTACCCGTGGGCCTTACGCAGCAGCGCGAACAACGGTGCGTTCGCCTCCACTAGCGCCGGTAGTCGTACGGAGCTGCTGAGCATCACCGGGTCGCCCGCCGCTGAAATCATCGCCCAGCCCAGCAGCGGCAATGCCAGCATCAAACCATACAACATCAGGTGCGATGCCTTTGCTGCCAACACTTGCCACTGCGGCAAGTCCTGGGGCAGAGGCGGTTGCTGCGTGGAAAAGCGCACCGCCAGCCTGACGATAACCAGCACCAGAATCGCAATACCTAACGGTTTATGCAGTTGGATCAGCCAGGCATGCCGCTCCGACACAGAGGCCGCCAAGCCCGCGCCGATAAACAGCATGGCGATGACCATCAGCGCCATCAGCCAGTGCAGCAGGCGCGCCAAGGGCGCGAAGAATTGTGGAGAGGCCTTCATGGTTTCGACTCCTGTGGAGCATGGTGCAAGGGGCTGACCTCGCCGGCGCGGCGCAGGTAAGAACTGGCGTATGCCGCCGAGCGGGCCGCCAGCAAGGGGTCATTGGAGGCTTGAATACCGCTGGGCAGAATCAACGGATCGAAGTTGATATCGCGGCAGTCGCCGTCGGCCTGGGGCTGGCTGCTTTGCACCACCAGGGTACCGGCGTTCAGCACCGTATGGGGGCCGGACCAGGGTTTACTGGCATCGTCCAGCACGTCGCCGGGGTTGGCCAGGGTCATGTTCAACTGCCAGCGCAGCGGCCCGGCGGCCAGGCGCTGCACCAGGTCTTTCTCCAGGAAGTCCGCACCATCGACGATGGTCTCACCCACCGCGTCTTGGCTTTGGGGCACCACCGCCCAGCGCACGGCTTGACGCTTGCCCTCGGCGTTCACCAGATAAAACGCATTGATGCCGTTATAGGTTTCGGTCGCGTAACTGGCCGACGGTTTGGCGGTCTTGACCCATGCCAGGAACGGTGCGGCCTCCGGATGGGCGGCAAAAAAGGCCGGCATGTTCGCCGGGTTCGGCTTGCCGGTGGCCGGGTCCGGCGCGCCCGCCTTGAGCAACTGATAGAACGCCTCGGGCGTGCCCACCGGGAACACCGGCATGCTGTTCATGCCGGTGCGCCATTGCTGGCCGTTGGCCTGGCTGAACTGCACGGCAAAACTGCGGATCGGCACGCTGCTATCAGGCGCGTACGGGTTGCCGCTGGGCAAGGCGAAGCGGCCGATCAACGGGGTTTTGGCCTCGCTGAACACCTCGGCGCTCGAATAGGCGCGCGCCTCGGCAGAGCTTTGGAAGTAACCCGCCACGCACACGCCTTTGGCGTGGTTGCGCCGATAGCCAGGGTGCACGCCGTTGTTGGTTTCCAGGGCATTGACCAAGGTTTTAGGCCGCAGCCGCTGCGGGTCAAGTGTGCCATTGACGTAGGCAAACGCCGCGGCCAAACCGGCCACCACAACACCGATGGCAGCAAGACGCGCCACCAGGCTTGCGGTACTCAAGGCAGGACGGGGCGGTGATGGGTGATCCAGCATAAAAAACTCCAGGGCCAAGAGCCGCAGGGGGAAAGTGCTATGAGACGAATCCCACGTAGGCTTATTCCCACTTCACTGTAGTTTTTTTCAGCGGTACGACCTCACATGCCGCGCTTCAGGAATCCCAAATCGCGCCATAGGCCGCAATGCCCCTGGCTTCAAGCTCTTGCACCACATGGCGCGTCAATGCCTGGTTGGCTATACAGATCACCGCCTCCGCCCCGCAGGCCTGCACGGCGCCATAGGCCAGTTGTACCAAGTCGGGTTTGCCGCGTTCGGCGGTGTCCCAGATCAACGCCTGGGGGTGAGCCCGCAGAATCTCGTCGACCAGGGCATCGCCATAGGTCGCTCGTGGGCTGCGGGTCGACCAGATCAACTGGATCGGCACTTTGCGCGCCAACACGTGCGGCATCACCGGGCCGATCCCGCTGCCAGTGGCGACGTACACCACCGACTTGAACAGGGTTTCCACATTGGCCACTCCCGCGGTGGTAATGCCCTTGACCCACACATGACGGGGTAACGCGTCGATAAAGCGGCCCGTCCAATCCCCGGCCCGGGAGATGACCAAACGAAACCCCGCCTCCCCCGGGGCCGGAATATTGGCAAACGCGTGCCATTCCAACAGCGGGTGCCGGCTGATAGCAGTGGATGAACCGGCAAACGGCGTGGTGTGGGCGAACCGCGTAATCACCGCATGGGACGAAGGCCGTATGTGCTCCACCGCGACTTTGCGCAAGCGCAACCATGGCAGCACGATACTGATACTCACCAGCCCCAATAGCCAGAACGCGCCATTGTGCAACAGATCGGTGGGGCGTTCTGAGGAAGCCATCAGCGTCAGCGCCCAAAACAATCCCAATGCGGACCAGCCCGCAAAGCGGTGCACCCGCTCGAAAGCGTTGTGAAACCGGCTACGCACCCACGGCTGGGCCATGATCACCATCACCACCAGCAATCCCAGCAGCGCGCTGCCCAGCCATAATGCGCTCGACGCAACCGCCTCGGCCTGCGCCCACTGCGCCTGCATCATCGCCGCAAACCAAGCCGTGGCCGCCAGGGCCGCACCACTGTGCAACCCGCCCAGGTGATACACCTTCGCCGCGCTGCGCCGGATGCGCAGTGGCCAAGTGATCGGCACCCGCGTCGCCAGCCAGAACAGGGCATTGATCACGTACTGCTGACGAATCAGGGTCGCCAGGGACAGGTTGATCAGCACCATTTGCGAAAGCACCTGCACGTCAATACGCGGCCACCACCACAAGAACGTCCCGTTACCCAGCAACACCAACCCGGCGAGACGGTTGTAATAGGAAAACAGCGGCAACGCCCGCCAGCGTCGCCATAGCGCGGGCTTGGGCGGAACCACGGTACGGCTCAGGGCATCAAGCATGGCTGGCTCCCCCTTGCCGTTCCACGGCCCACTGCAACAGCAACGCCTTGTCGACCTTGCCCCTGGCGGTCAGCGGAAAATGCTCCAAGGCAACGATCAGCGACGGCACGCAGTAATACGCCAGCCGTTGCGCACACGCCTGTCGGCAGGATTCGATATCGGCGCTGGCCGGCGACA
The DNA here is from genome assembly GCF_030209215.1 of Pseudomonas sp. efr-133-TYG-23. Taxonomy (NCBI): domain Bacteria; kingdom Pseudomonadati; phylum Pseudomonadota; class Gammaproteobacteria; order Pseudomonadales; family Pseudomonadaceae; genus Pseudomonas; species Pseudomonas sp. efr-133-TYG-23. Next base: position 41,904 of record NZ_JARVSL010000051.1, read on the forward strand.
CGAACGCCACCAGGCTTCGGCTGTCGAGCTTGAGGGTGACAGCCCGCGTGCATCCTTCGCCGGCCTCGATGGCTGAGGACACTGCATCCAGCTCTACACGAAACCCACGCACCTTGACCTGGTCATCCACGCGCCCCAGGTGTTCGAGCTGGCCGTCCGCCGTCCAGCGTCCCAGGTCGCGGGTGCGGAACATCAGGTTGTCGCCGCCCAGGAACGGATCGGGGCGATATCGCTCTTGGGTCAACGCCGGGTTGTTCAAGTAGCCGGCCGTGACGCCCAACCCACCGGCCCACATTTCCCCAGGTTGGCCCAGCTCACAGGCGCGCCCTTGTTCGTCGAGCACATACACCGTGTTGTTCGGGGTTGGCCGGCCGATGGTCAGCAAGGCGCCAGGCTCATGCCGGTGCAAGGTATTGACGATGGTGGTTTCGGTGGGCCCACAACCGTTGTAGAACGTGCAGTGCGCCGCCCACTGATCGGCCAAGGCCTGCGTGCAGGGCTCGCCGGCCACCGCGACCGTCTGCAGGTCGGGGCATTGGTGAGGACTCAAGGTCGCCAGGATTGAGGGTGTGGCAATCAACACATGACAGCGCGCGGCGGTCTGTGGGATGTCCTTGCCACGGATCAACAGCGTGGCACCGTGGGCCAGGCAACCGAGGATTTCCCAGGCAGCCATGTCAAAGCCGATATTGAGAACCTGCCCGACCTTGCGGCCCGGGGCCATGCCCATGCGGCCGGGCTCGGTCAACAGGATATTGCACAGGTTGCGGTGACTGACGCGCACGCCATTGGGACGCCCGGTGGTGCCGGACGTAAACAGCACAAAGCATAGGTCGTCAGGCTCTACCACCGCGAATGCCTGTTGGTTGTCCTGGGCAACTTCGGCTTCCTCCGCCAGGAATGCGTCCAGCCACAGGCACCGGTGAGCCGCTTCTGCGGGGATGCGTTCGGCCAGGTTCGACAGGGTCAGAATCACCGGACTACTCAGTGAGTCGAGGATCATCGCCAACTGCACAGGCGGTACAATCCGCGCATCCTGCGGCACATAGGCGGCCCCCACCTTCAATACCGCCAGCAAGCCCACCAGCATGGGAATGGACCGCTCGACGAACAACGCCACGGTATCGCCCTGCTTGACCCCGCGCTCAACCAACCGCGCGGCCAGCCGATTGGCCTGGCGGTTGAGTTGTTCATAACTGATCCGCTGCCCCGCCCACTCCGCCGCGATAGCCTGAGGCGCCCTAGCGGCGTGCGCTTCGATCGCCAGATGAATGCAGCCGTATTCCGGCTGAACAATGGCGCCGCAGCCCCATTGCTCGAAAATCACTTGCTGCGCCGCCGGCAAGTGCGCCAGTTCCGGCCGCAAATAAGATGCTTTGCCTGTCAGTAATGCCATCAATACGCCCTCGCCATTGCTGCCGATCCTGTACCGGCAGTCACGAAGCTGGATTGAGGTGGGCGTGGGGCATTACAGGCCTGTGGGCTATCCAGAGAGGGAGCACCCACAAGGGCAACATTTCTTTCAGTTAGGCATGGAATAACCTACGCGGGCGAACGTCTACTCTCACAACTGGCTAGACTGACCCACCATGCATGAACTCGACGAACCGCTACGCGAACTCCTGCCCCGGCTGCGGCGCTTTGCCGTGTCCCTGACGCGCAACACCAGCAGCGCCGACGATCTGGTGCAGGCCACCTTGGAGCGTGCAATCAACCGCTGGGGCGACAAACGCCCGGAAGGCGACCTGCGCGCGTGGCTGTTCTCGATCCTCTACCGGCAGTTTCTCGATGCCCAGCGCCGTACCCGCCGTTATGCGCGCATGCTCGACTTTTTTACCGGACGCGAAGACGTGCAGCCCTCGGTCGAACGCACCGTGATGGCCCAGTCGACCCTGCAAGCCTTCGATCAATTGAACACCGAGCAACGCGCGCTGCTGCTGTGGGTGTCCGTGGAAGGTTTGAGCTACAAAGAAGTCGCCGAGATTCTCGACGTCCCCCTCGGCACCGTGATGTCGCGGTTGTCACGGGCGCGCCAGGCCCTGCGTCAACTCAGCGATGGCGAAATTGCCAGCCCTTCTCTGCGGATACTCAAATGATCAGCCTGCCTCCCAACGAACATGACTTACATGCCTACGTCGATCATCAGCTTTGCGAGAATGACCGGCGTGCCCTGGACACCTGGCTGGCGACCCACCCGGAGGTGGCGGCCCAAGTGCAGGCCTGGCAACAGGACGCACACGCATTGCGCGCAGCCTTGGGTGGCGCCCTGCAGCAACCCGCCAACCCGCAGTTGGACCCCGCGCTGATCCGCCAGCGCGTCCGGCACAATACGCGTCGCCACTTGGCTACGGCAGCGCTGTTGCTGGTGGCGGTGAGCCTCGGCGGCTGGGGCGGCTGGCAGGCCCGCGAGGCGACTCAACCGCCGCTGCAACCCATGGCCGATGCCATGCAGGCGTTCCGCCTGTTCGCCCAGGACGGCATCCTGCCCGCCGACTACCGTGCTCAGGACAGCGGCACCATGCAAGCCTGGCTCGACCGCTATTTCCAACAGGCCCAGCGCTTGCCGGACTTGAGCCAGTCGGGCTTCACGCCGGTCAGCGGGCGTCTGCTCACCACCGATCAAGGCGCCGCTGCCATGGTGCTGTACCAGGACGCGCAAGGGCGGCGTATCAGTTTCTACATCCGCCCGCCGGGCCCGGACAACGGCTTCCTGCCCCGTGGCAGCCGCACCGCCGATGGGCTACAAGCGCAGTACTGGTCCGGTGGCGGCTATAACTACGCGGTGGTCAGCCCGGTGGATCATCCGGTGGCGCCGCTGCAGACCTTCTAGTCGTGGGGGCCATGCGTTTTCGAGATGGCCGATGCGCGCCTTCGCGATTGGTCAAAACCTGAAGAGCATCCTAAAGTGAGCGACCTTTGACCCACAGAGTGATCCGCAGTGGCCGTGCCGACTTTGATCCGTCGCCTGCTTGGTAAACAACGCGCGCCACGCAGCGACGCCTCCATCCCCGAGTTTTTTGCGCACAAAGCCCAACAGCAGGGCTACACCCTCAGCGCCGGGCAAACCCGAGCGATTGCCGCCATGGCCCGCGAGACCGGCCACCTGCTCGACGGCCAAGCCACCCGTGGCCTGTACCTGCACGGGCCGGTGGGGCGCGGTAAGAGCTGGCTGTTGGACGGCTTTTTCCAGGCGCTGCCGCTGGCCGAGAAACAGCGGGTGCATTTCCACGATTTCTTCGCGCGTCTGCACCGGGGCATGTTCCAGCACCGTGAACAGGATGACGCGCTGGGCGTGACCCTCGATGAGCTGTTGGCAGACTGCCGGGTGCTGTGCTTCGACGAGTTCCACGTCCACGATATCGGCGATGCCATGCTTATCAGCCGATTGTTCAAATCGCTGTTCCAGCGCGGCATTCTGGTGCTGGTCACGTCCAACTACGCGCCCGAAGGACTGCTGCCCAACCCGCTGTACCACGAGCGCTTCAAGCCAGTGATCGACCTGATCGCCGCGCGCATGGACGTGCTCGAAGTCAGCTCGCCACAGGACTTTCGCAGCCTGCCCCAGGCCCATGCCACGCAGCGCTTTACCGCTGGCGTCTACCTGTGGCCAGGCACGGCCGCGCAGCGTGCGGCCCTCGGCCTGCCGGCGACTCAAGGCCCAGCGCAGCAGTTGCAGGTGGGCAATCGGCAACTGGTGTGTCGCCACCACCAAGCGCGCACCATCGTCTTCACCTTCGCCGATCTTTGCGAGCAATTGACGGCGGTGATGGACTACCTCTTGCTGTGCGAGACGTTCGATCACTGGATCATCGACGGCCTGCCCCACCTGGCGCAGTGCCCGATTGCCGTACAACAACGCTTCATCAATCTGGTGGACGTGCTCTACGACCGCGACAAACACCTGACCCTGATCGGCACCGAGCCCCTGGCCGACTGCCTGGCGGGCGAGGCCATCGACCTGGCCCGCACCGCCAGCCGCCTGAGCCAATTGCAACAGGTCGACCCGCAACCCGTGCCCGACCCGGTATCATGAGCGCCCTTTACGCCCCCTTGCCGAGTGACTGCGCCGTTCATGACTACCCTCGCCCAACTCAAGGCCGGCCAATTGGCCGGTATCACGCGCCTGGATCTTTCCTGCGGGCTCACCGAGTTTCCTCGGGAAATCTTCGAACTGGCCGACACCCTGGAAATCCTCAACCTCAGCGGTAACGCCCTGAGCCGCTTGCCGGACGACCTGCATCGCCTGCCGCACCTGCGCGTGCTGTTCTGCTCGGATAACGCCTTCACCGAACTGCCGACCTCCCTGGGTCAGTGCGCGAAATTGAGCATGATCGGCTTCAAGGCCAACCGGATCAGCCAAGTGCCCGCCGCCGCCCTACCGCCGCAGCTGCGCTGGCTGATCCTCACCGACAACTGCATCCGCCAGTTGCCCGAGGCGTTGGGTGAACGGCCATTGCTGCAAAAGCTGATGCTGGCCGGCAATCAACTGGAGCAACTGCCACGCAGCTTGGCTCAGTGCCACAACCTGGAGCTGATCCGAATCGCCTCCAATCGCCTCACCCACCTGCCGGACTGGCTGCTGTCACTGCCAAGCCTGACCTGGCTGGCTTATGCCGGAAACCCGGTGGAAATGGCAGTGCAAGTCCAGGCAGACGACACCACGCCGGATATTCCCTGGGCCGAATTGGCATTGGCCGAAGTCCTTGGCGAAGGGGCTTCCGGCGTGATCCACAAAGCCTTGTGGAAACCCCAGGCCCTGCCGGTGGCGGTCAAGCTCTACAAAGGTACGATCACCAGCGACGGTTCACCGCTGCACGAAATGCAGGCCTGCATCGCCGCCGGGCGGCATCCCAACCTGATCAAGGTGCAAGGTCGCGTGGTCGGCCACCCCGATGACCAGGCCGCCTTGGTGATGGACCTGATCGAACCGAGCTACCGCAACCTGGCCGCCCTGCCCAGCCTGGCGTCCTGCACGCGCGATATCTACGCGCCCGACACCCGCTTGAGCGCCGATGTCGCACTGCGCATAGCCCGAGGCATGGCTTCGGTGGCGGCGCATCTACACCGTCACGGCATCACCCATGGCGACCTGTACGCCCACAATATTCTGTGGAACGCGACGGGCGATTGTTTGCTGGGGGATTTTGGCGCGGCGTCATTCCACGCCGTGGCGGACACCGTGGAAACCCGGGCATTGCAGCGCATCGAAGTGCGGGCCTTCGGGGTGTTGTTGGGGGAATTGCTGGAGCGGATCGAGGGGGAACCCGTAGATGCGGCACTGGTGGCGCTGCAGGCGCGCTGCTGTCAGCCGGACGTGCTGGCGCGGCCGGGGTTCGAAGAGATCGAGGCGTTGCTGCACGCCATCTGCAACTTTGACTAATTAAGGCAATGTCAGAGAGGGGCTCCAAAACAGCTCGGATAGAAAATTACACAGTGCCCGCTTAGCTGGCGGGTGTTAGAGCAAGCCCATCCAGCCTTTGATATTCACTGCCTGCCTGGATCAAAATGTGGGAGGGGGCTGGCCCCCTCCCACCTTGCTCAGCCGTCGATCAGCCCGCCAGGCCGACGAACATGTCCTGCACGTCGTCGTGGTTGTCCAAGCCTTCGAGGAAGGCTTCGACTTCAGCCATCTGCTCGTCGGTCAAACCACTCACCGGATTCTTCGAGATGTAGCCCAGCTTGGCCGATAGTACGGTGAAGCCTTGCTCCGGCAGGGCTTTCTGCACGGCGTCGAGGTCGGTGGTTTCGGTGATGAACAGGGTGGTGCCCTCTTCTTCGCCGTCCTCGAAATCCTGGGCGCCGGCTTCGATGGCGGCCATTTCAGGATCGGCGTCCGGGCTGTCCGGCGAGGCCTCGATCAGGCCGACGTGGTTGAAGTCCCAGGCTACCGAACCGGAAGCGCCCAGTTGGCCTTTGCGGAATGCCACGCGGATTTCCGCCACGGTGCGGTTGATGTTATCGGTCACACACTCGACGATCAGCGGCACCTGATGGGGCGCGAACCCTTCGTAGGTCACGCGGTGGTATTGCACGGTTTCGCCGAGCAGACCGGCGCCTTTCTTGATGGCGCGGTCCAGGGTTTCCTTGGGCATCGAGGCTTTTTTGGCCTGCTCCACCACCAGACGCAGGTGGGCGTTGGTCGCGGTGTCGGCACCGTTGCGCGCGGCGATGGTGATTTCTTTCACCAGCTTGCCGAAGATTTTGCCCTTGGCATTGGCTGCCGCTTCTTTATGTTTGACTTTCCACTGTGCGCCCATGACTCGCTCTCTTCTCGTCCATCGCGCCGAAACGTCTACTGGCCGGCGCTTTGGGGGCAGAGTTTATAGCGCGAGAACGCATCGTTCCACCAAAAAACCGTCACGGCGCCAGCTCGAAAAACGCTTGGATCAGGCGCAGGGAACGACGTCGCTCCATGCAACCGAGGCTGTGCCGGTTCAGTAGCCCGGCGCCGCGGATCGGCACCGCCCGCACCCGCGGGTCCTGGCTGACCTCCATCGACGACACCACGCCGACGCCCAATTGCGCGGCGACCGCCTCGGTCACCGCCTCACGGCTATCCAGTTCCAGCAGCACCTTGGGCTGCACAGCGGCGGCTTGGCAGGCGGCATCAAAGGTGCGGCGGGTGATCGAACTGGGCTCGCGCAGCACCATGATCACCTCGTCGAGTTGCTTCAGCTCGATGCCGTTGGGCAGTTCCGTCCATGGGTGGCTGGACGGGACCAAGGCGCAGATATGCGATTCGCCCAAGGGCTGCAAATGCACGCCATGGCGGGGTTCCACCTCGGTCAGCACCGCCACATCGGCATGCTCGGCCAACAGCGCGGCCAAGGTCTCCTGAGCATTGCCCAGCCGCAGGTTGACGGTGATGCCCGGGTACCGCGCGCGCAGGCTGGCAATCATCGGCATGACCAGGTGCGGACCGTCCGCCGCCACTTCCAGGCGCCCGCTGAGTAACTGGCGATTGGCTTCGAGCAGGGCCTGGGCCTCGTCCACCAGACCGAAGATCGCCCGGGTGATCGCCGCCAGCCGCGCGCCCTCCTCGGTCAACTCGACCCGCCGCGCCGTACGGCGCAACAGCGGAATCTGATAGTGCTCCTCCAGGGCCTTGATATGCCCGGTTACCGCTGGCTGGCTGATAAACAGCCGCGCCGCCGCACGGGTAAAACTGCCCTCGCGGGCCACGGCATCGAATGCACGCAGTTGAAACAGGTTCATGCTTATCGGCCTCGCTGATAGCTCGCATAACAATAAACAATTTGATTGATATCACGCCAAACCGCAACGTAAGCGCCGTAGATTCAACTCAACGCTGAAGAGAACCCACGATGCTCCTTACCGCGCCGATGCTGTTGACCCCAGGCCCCCTGACCACGTCTGCCCGCACCCGCCAGGCCATGCTGGTGGACTGGGGTTCCTGGGATGAGCGCTTCAACCAACTCACCGCCAGCGTCCGCGCGCAGTTGCTGGCAATCATTCATGGCGCCGACAGCCACCACTGCGTGCCCTTGCAGGGCAGCGGCACCTTCGCCGTCGAGGCAGCAATCGGCACTTTGGTGCCACGGGATGGCAAGGTGCTGGTGCTGGTCAACGGCGCCTACGGCAAACGCCTGGCGAAGATCTGCGAAGTGCTCGGCCGTGCATTCAGCACCTTTGCAACCGCCGAGGACGAACCCACCACCGCCGCCGATGTGGACCACCTGCTGCACGCCGATCCGTCGATTAGCCATGTCGCGCTGATCCATTGCGAAACCAGCACCGGCATTCTCAACCCGCTGCCGGCCATCGCCCAGGTGGTAAAAAGCCACGGCAAGCGCTTGATCGTCGACGCCATGAGTTCCTTCGGTGCGCTGCCGATCGATGCCCGCGAAGTGCCGTTCGACGCGCTGATAGCTGCCTCAGGCAAGTGCCTGGAAGGCGTGCCGGGCATGGGTTTTGTCTTTGTCGATAAACAGGCGCTGGCCGCTGCTCAAGGCAACTGCCACTCCCTGGCGATGGACCTTTTCGAGCAGCATCGTTACATGGCCGAAACCGGCCAATGGCGCTTCACCCCGCCCACCCATGTGGTGGCGGCCCTGCACGAAGCGCTGCTGCAATACCACGAAGAAGGCGGCCAGCCCGCGCGCCATCAGCGCTACGCGCACAATTGTCAGACGCTGCTTGAGGGCATGGCCGAGCTGGGCCTGCGCAGCTTCCTACCGGCGGCGATCCAAGCACCGATCATCGTCACCTTCCACGCCCCGCAACACCCGCGCTACCAGTTCAAGGAGTTCTACGAACGGGTCAAGGCCAAGGGTTTCATCCTCTACCCCGGCAAATTGACCCAGGTGGAAACCTTTCGCGTCGGCTGCATCGGCCATGTCGACGCTACCGACATGCGCGCAGCAGTAACCGCCATCGCCCAGGTATTGCGTGCCATGGACATCCCTCTTCTCTCTGCGTCCGGAGTACCCGCATGAACTATCAAAACCCCACCAAACTCCAGGCCGTGATCCTGGATTGGGCCGGCACCGTGGTCGACTTCGGCTCCTTCGCGCCCACGCAGATCTTTGTCGAGGCCTTCGCCGAGTTCGGCGTGCAGGTATCCATCGACGAAGCCCGGGGCCCGATGGGCATGGGCAAGTGGGACCATATCCGCACCCTGTGCAATCAGCCGCAGGTGGCCGAGCGCTACCGCCAGGCATTCGGGCGCACGCCCTCCGATGACGACGTGACGGCCATTTACAAGCGCTTTATGCCCCTGCAGATCGAGAAGATCGCCGAGCATTCGGCGCTGATCCCCGGCGCGCTCGACACCATCGCCACATTGCGTGCCCAGAACATCAAGATCGGCTCTTGCTCCGGCTACCCCAAGCAGGTGATGGACAAAGTGGTCGCCCTGGCCGCGCGCAACGGCTACGTCGCCGACCATGTGGTCGCCACTGACGAAGTACCCAATGGCCGTCCATGGCCCCCCCAGGCTCTGGCGAATGTGATCGCCCTGGGCATTGACGACGTGGCAGCGTGCGTAAAAGTCGACGACACCGTACCGGGCATCCTCGAAGGCCGCCGCGCCGGCATGTGGACCGTGGCGCTGACCTGCTCCGGCAATGCGCTGGGGCTGACCTATGCGCAATTTCGCGCCCTCGACGCCGCCACGCTGGCCAGCGAACGCAGGCGAATCGAAGCGATGTTCGAAGGCTCGCGGCCCCACTACCTGATCGACACTATTAACGAGCTGCCGGCGGTCATCGCCGACATCAATCAACGCCTGGCCCGCGGTGAAATGCCGCAAAGCCACTGATTGAGGTCAAAACAACGGCCATCGCAGCGGGCAAATCGTTGGAAACAGGCTTACAGTAGAAATACTTCGTCACAAAAGAACGAAGGCATGCCCTGACCAATGAGGATCCCAGCGATGCCGTGGAAAAATTCCGATACGCGCTACAGCACCATGTCGATTGCGCTGCACTGGTTGATGGTGGTGCTGCTGGCGGTGGTTTACGCCTGCATTGAGCTACGCGGGCAGTTCCCCAAGGGCAGCGGCGCACGCACGTTGATCGTGGAAATGCACTTTATGTTCGGCCTCACCGTATTCGTGCTGGTGTGGCTGCGCCTGTTCGCCCGGAGCCTGGGGGTCGCGCCAAAGATCATCCCCACCCCGCCGCCATGGCAGAGCCTGCTGGCCACACTGATGCACTGGGCGCTGTACGCCTTGATGATCGGCATGCCGATTGCCGGTTGGCTGATCGTCAGCGCCGAAGGGCATTCAGTGATGTTCTATGGTCTTGAGCTGCCACCGCTGATCGCTGAAAACAAGGCGTTGGCCAAAGAGATCGAAGGTTGGCATGTGCTGTTCGGCAAAATCGGCTACTGGCTGATCGGCCTGCATGCGCTGGCGGGAATCGTGCACCACTATGTGATTCGCGATAACACCGCGCTGCGGATGATGCCGGGTAAGCGCGCTAACCTGTGAACCCGCGACGGCCCTGCAAGCCACCGGTGTGCACAAAAATCAGACGCGTGCCGGGCGAGAACCGCCCGGCCTCGATCTGCTGCTTTAACGCCAACAGCGCCTTGCCGGTATAGAGCGGCTCCAACGGCAGGCCAGTGGCCCGTTCGGTGGTTTGCATAAAGTCGAGCAATGCAGCGTCGGCCTTGGCGAACCCACCGCGGCTGGCCGCCAGCAATTCGTAGCCACCGGCCACAATCGCCCCCACATTCTGGGCCACGCCGTGATCATCCGGCACCGCCATCGCACCGTACACCGGGTGCGCGCCCGCTTCCGCCAGGGCCAAACCTGCCAGGGTCGCCCCCGTGCCGGCGGCCAGCCACCAAGCGTCGTAAGCGTCCCAACCCAGCTTGCTCAATTGCCCACGGACCTGCTCCACCAGCACCGCGCAACCCAGCGCACCGGGGAGCCCGCCGCCGCCTTCGGGCACCGGATACAACTGCGGGTATTGCTCACGCCACGGCAGCCAGAAGTCCGCCCCGTGGCGCGCGCGATAGCCGGCGTAGCCCAGCCAATGCAGGTGCATGCCAAAGGCTTTCAGGTCGAGGACAGTGGGGGTGTCTTGAGGATGGCCGCGCAACAGGCCGACAGTGGCGAAACCAAAGCGCTCACCCGCTGCCGCCAAGGCATGCAAATGGTTGGAGTAAGCCCCGCCCAGGCTGATGATGCCACGGGCACCGGCCTGCTCTGCCTGCCTCAAATGCTCGGTGAGTTTGAACCACTTGTTGCCGCTGATCAGGGGGTCTATACGGTCCAGGCGCAGCACAGCCAGCTCGATGCCGTTCAGCCAATCGAGGTGCAATGGTTCAAGGGGAGCGAAGGGAAGCCAATCGAAGGGGCCCATGGGGGTGGATCTGCTTGGAAAACGGGGCGGTAGTCTAGCACCGCCCCGCTCAAGGTCTTACAGCTCGGCGGCGAGGCGCGAGCCTTGGTTGATAGCGCGCTTGGCGTCCAGCTCGGCCGCCACGTCCGCGCCGCCGATCAGGTGCACGTTCTGCCCAGCGGCGACCAGGCCGTCGTGCAAGTCGCGCAGCGGGTCCTGCCCGGCGCAGATCACAACGTTGTCCACTGCCAATAACTGCGGCTCGCCCTCGGCACCGATACGGATATGCAGGCCTTGGTCATCGATCTTCAGGTACTCGACGCTGTTAAGCATCTGCACCTGCTTGTTCTTCAAGCCGGTGCGGTGGATCCAACCAGTGGTCTTGCCCAGGCCATCGCCGACCTTGGAAGCCTTGCGTTGCAGCAGGAACACTTCTCGCGCCGGCGCATGGGGCTGGGGCTTGATACCGGCCACACCGCCACGGGCCTGCAGTTGGGTGTCGATACCCCATTCCTTCCAGAACGCCTCACGGTCGAGGCTGGTGGACACGCCCTGATGCACTAGGAACTCCGATACGTCGAAGCCAATGCCGCCGGCGCCGATCACCGCCACGCGCTGGCCGACCGGCTGGCGTTCGAGGATCACGTCCAGGTAGCTCAGCACCTTGGGGTTGTCGATCCCTGGGATAGCCGGGGTGCGCGGCGCAATGCCGGTGGCCAGGATGATTTCGTCATAGCCGCCGGCCGCCAGTTGCGCCACGTCCACGCGGGTATTGAGGCACACCTCGACATGGGTGGTCTGCAATTTGCGTTTGAAGTAGCGCAGGGTTTCGAAGAATTCTTCTTTGCCTGGCACGCGTTTGGCGATATTGAACTGACCGCCGATCTCGCTGGCGGCATCGAACAGGGTCACTTGGTGCCCACGCTCGGCGGCCACCGTCGCCGCCGCCAGACCCGCGGGGCCGGCACCGACCACGGCAATTTTCTTGATCTGTTTTACCGGCAGGTAGTTAAGCTCGGTTTCGTAACACGCACGGGGGTTGACCAGGCAGGTGGTCAGCTTGCCGCCGAAGGTGTGATCCAGGCACGCCTGGTTGCAGCCGATGCAGGTGTTGATCTCATCGGCACGCCCGGCGGCCGCCTTGTTGACGAACTCGGGGTCGGCAAGGAACGGCCGCGCCATCGACACCATGTCGGCATCGCCTTCGGCCAGGATGCGCTCGGCAATCTCCGGGGTATTGATGCGGTTGGTGGTGATCAGCGGGATCTGTACCGCGCCGCGCAACTTGGCGGTGACTTTGCTGAACGCGCCACGCGGCACTTTAGTGGCAATGGTCGGGATGCGTGCTTCGTGCCAGCCGATACCGGTGTTGATGATGGTCGCACCGGCCTGCTCGATGGCCTTGGCCAGTTGCACGATTTCTTCCCAGGTGCTGCCACCTTCCACCAGGTCGAGCATCGACAGGCGGAAGATAATAATGAAATTCGGCCCCACCGCTTCGCGCACACGACGCACGATTTCCACGGCCAGGCGCATGCGGTTCTCGTAGCTGCCGCCCCAACGGTCGGTGCGGTGGTTGGTGTGCGCGGCGAGGAACTGGTTAATGAAGTAGCCTTCAGAGCCCATGATTTCTACGCCATCGTACTCGGCGACCTGAGCCAGCCGCGAGCAAGTGACGAAATCCTGGATCTGTTTTTCGATGCCTTCCTCGTCCAACTCCTTGGGCTTGAACGGGTTGATCGGCGCCTGGATCGCGCTCGGTGCCACTTGCTTGGGACTGTAGGCATACCGCCCGGCGTGGAGGATCTGCATGCAGATTTTACCGCCCGCCGCATGCACCGCTTGGGTCACGATTTTATGCTTCTGCGCTTCTTCCTCGGTAGTCAACTTGGCCGCGCCGGCGTACACACCACCCTCATCGTTGGGGCCAATACCGCCGGTGACCATCAAACCTACGCCACCCCGGGCGCGCTCGGCGAAATAGGCGGCCATGCGCTCGAAACCGCCGGGTTTTTCTTCCAGGCCGGTGTGCATCGATCCCATCAGGGTACGGTTGCGCAAGGTGGTAAAGCCCAGGTCCAACGGGGCCAGCAGGTGCGGGTAAGCAGCGGCGGTCATGGTACAGCTCCACGGCAGGTCATCACGGGACGTGGCCGGCTCGAATGGCCAACCATCGGTTTATGTCCCACAGACTAAGAGGCGGTTACCGACTGCTCAATGACTGAAACTGACAAGTTATTGATCCAAATGTACAGCGCCCCTTGGCAAGCCAAGGCATGGGCCCTACCCTAGACGCCGAACCCAGCACCCGGTCTGTTGTCTGTTGCCCATGCGTAAACTTCTAGCGTTCACCGTCACCCTGGCCCTGGTTGCCGCCGTCACCGCGTATCTGGTCTGGACCCAGGAGCGCCCTGTGGCGCATTACCTGTCGGACCTGCGCATCACCCTGGCCGTCAACGAAGGCGTACCAGCCGACCGAGGCAACCTACTAGGCATCCAGCCGGAGTTGTTTCCCGCCGACTACCAGAGCCTGGAACGCCTGCACCTGAAACTCGCCGCGTATCTGCAAAACGCCCGCGACCAAGGCTTGATCAACGACAAGACCATTGTGGTGCTGCCCGAACACATCGGCACCTGGCTGATGCTCACCGGCGAAAAGAACGAGGTCTATCAAGCGCTGCACCTCAAGGAGGCTATGAACTGGCTGTCGATCAGCAACCCGGTGCAGTTCCTGCGCGCCTGGATCAGCGCCACCGGCGCCGACCGCATGGACGACGCCTACCTGCGCATGAAAGCGCCCGCCATGGCTCGCGACTATCAGGTACTGTTCGGCGGGCTGGCCAAAGAGTTCGGCGTGACCCTGGTGGCCGGCTCCATCACCCTACCCAACCCGAGCATCAGCCAACGGCAACTGCAGATCGGCCACGGCGCCCTGTACAACGCCAGCGTGGTATTCGCTGCCGACGGCTTGCCCATCGGCGATCCCCAGCGTCAGCTCTACCCGATCTACGACGAGCGCGAATTTATCCAGCCAGGTGACGAAAACGTAGTCAGTGTGGTGGACACGCCGGCGGGTCGCCTGGGCATATTGGTGGGCAGCGACAGCTGGTACCCGGACAATTACCGCAAACTCAATGACAGTGGCGCCCAGTTGATCGCCGTGCCGGCATTCGTGCTCGGCCGCGAGACCTGGGACCGGCCATGGCGCGGCTTCAAGAGCGTTTCCACGCCGCCGGAAGTCAGCCTCAAGCCCGAGGAACTCAGTGAGGGCGAGGCTTGGCGCCGGCTCACGCTGATCAGCCAGCAACCCGTCAGCCAGGCCAGCGCCGGCATGAGCGTGTTTCTACGCGGGCAGTTCTGGGACCTGGGCACTGCGGGGCACAGCTTCCTCAGCAGCAACGGGCAGATCAGCGCCGATGGCGACGCCCGTGGCGCGCGCATGCTGAATATCTGGCTGTAACGCTGTGAAACCAGTGCGTCTGGGGGACTTGTCGGTGGGCTTCGTGCACACCTTGGCCGACGCGGTGCACAGCCATGGCCTGGACCCGCAACCCCTGCTGCTGCAATACGGCCTCGACCCGGCGCGATTGGCCGAAGCCGGCGCGCGGTTGTCGATCCCCCGCTATATGCGACTGGGCCACGCCGCCATACAGCTCACCGGCGACCCTGCCCTGGGCCTGCGCATGGGCCAGCTCAGCCGTCTGAGCCAGGCTGGACTCGCCGGTGTCACCGCCGCGCAAGCGCCCACCGTGCGCGAGGCCGCACGCACGTTGACGCGCTTTGAGCCGCTGTACGGCTCCAACTACCGCGGGCAATCGAGCTTTCACGAGGACGCCCAAGGCGCTTGGCTGCGCTTCTACTCCATCAGCCCATATAACGCCTACAACCGCTTTGTGGTCGACTCGATCATCGCTGGCTGGCTGCATCAATTGTCTAGCCTGGCCCAGCAACCGGTGCAGGCCCAGCGGATCGAGATCGAATTTCAAGCCCCCGACTACAGCGAACGCTATAGCCTGCTGGGCGATAGCCCTGTGCAATTCGGTGCTGATCTGAACCAACTGCGTCTGAGCCAAGCCACCCTGGCCCTGCGCAACCCGCAACATTGCCCAAGTACCTGGCACCTGTTGCTGCAATTGTGCGAACGGGAGTTGGAGCAGTTGACCCGCACTCGCAGCCTGAGCGAGCGCATTACCCGTTTGCTCGGGCCGATGCTCAATGGCGGTCGGGAACCCGACCTGGAAGAAGTGGCGGCACGCTTGAAGCTGCCGACCTGGACCCTGCGACGCAAACTGGCGGAAGAAGGCACCCAGTTTCGCGCGATTCTCAATGACACTCGCCGCGACCTGGCCATGACCTATATCCGCGATACGGAACTGGCCTTCGGCGAAATCGCCTACTTGCTCGGGTTTGCCTCAGCCCAGGCCTTTCAACGCGCGTTCAGGCGATGGAACAACCAGACCCCTGGGGAGTTTCGCCGCAGTCAGCGGCATTCCGCCTAAGGTCGGTGTTACAGCTCGGTGGCATCGTCGGCCGGATCCAAAGGGTCCAGTTCAAACGCCTGATACTCCAACAGCTCTTCTTGATAATCGTCCATGGTGTGCTCCCTGTTTTGGATGAGAAAAGCCGGTGTAGAGCGGCCTTAGCAAATGACCCGCATACTCAGCCTAAAGTGCCGTGATGACGAAAAAAAGTCAGCGCCATGACGTTTCTGCACTTGAGGATTAAACGTAGCAGCACGTCGGTGATTTAGCCCAGGGAGGCAGTGGAGGCACTCGCCGCTACGGGATCAGCGTCGATCCCGTAGCGTGTTGATTACTGTGCAGGCGTAGGCAGCGGGGGAATGGCTTCTGTCGGCGCGGGCAGGTCGGGATTGGTCGGCGCGGGAGCCGGCGTAGGTTCTGGCGCGGGGACTGCTTCGGGCGCCGCCTGAGGCGCAATCGGCGCGGGTTCTGCCGGTGGAGCGAGCGGTTGCGAGGCGGCAGGCTCAGCTGGCTGATCCTTGGGCGCCTCGACTTTCTCGGCGGCCGGCTCGGTTTTAGGCTCTGGCACCCCCAGTTCAGCCTTCGGCTTCTCCGGAATATGCTCGGCCTTCTTCACTTCCTGGGGCAGGAACACGTCCACCAGCGCAAAGTAGCGCTCATAGAACTTGGGCGCGGACACCGTTTCACTGGCGACCTTGACCATGGAGTCATCGGTGGAACCGATCGGCATCGACACCGAACCCAGCACCCCCACTCCCAGGCTCGCCGAGTTGTTGACCTTCTTCAGCGCGTAGCGGTCCTGCAAGGCGTTGGCAAACATCGTTGAATGTTTCTTGCCTTTGCCGTCGTCGGCACACACCACGTTGAAACTGATCTGCAAATGAGTTTCGCCACTCTGCTGGAAGCTCTTGTTGCCCACCACCAGTTTTGGGTCGCTGCTGGTGATGATGTAGCCCTGGCTCAGCAACGCACGCCGTGCGGCTTCGCACGCCGCCACATCGCTGACTGGGTAGTCCCGGGAAAAGGTGCCGGAATCGTCGAAGTTCTCATGTTCATAAATAGCGGTCTTGGGTGACGAGCAGCCCGCGGCGCCCGCCAACACCAACGCCAACCCGAGGCTGCGCAAGTGAAATGATGTCGACATTGATAATCCTGAGGAAAACGATCTGGGCGGTATTGTGCAACAGAACGGGGGGCAGGCGCGCGTATTCCTGTCGGTAAAACGTCACAGGTTGACTACGCCCCCCTGAACGAACACCCATGAAAAAGCCCCCGGACTTTTCAGGCGGGGGGCTTTTTGTTCAAGCCAGCATCAGTATTTCTTGATGTCAGCCTTGGTTTCCAACTGTTTACGGTAAGCCGCGAAGTCCTGTTGACCGACACGGGAAGCGAGGAAGCGGCGATATTGCGCCTTTTCTTCGTCCGATGGGGCAGCTGCTTCGTTGACACCGTTCAACCGCACGATCATCAGGCTACCATCGGCCAGGGTCACGGTGGTGAAGGTCGGCTTGTCCTTGGACGCAGGCTTTGGCATGCGGAACAAGGCTTGCAGCACGGCAGGATCAATCCCTTCCTGGCCACGGGTAGCCGCTTCGGTAACTTTCCACGCCTGACCGTCAATCGGCTGGTTCAGCGGGGTCTTGCCATCACGCAGGCTGGCAATCAGCTCGTCGGCATGGGTCTTGGCCGCCGCGCTGGCGCGCTCCTTGGTCATCTGTGCACGGATTGCCGTGGCAACGCTCTCCAGCGGCAATTGCGCAGGTTTGCGGTGCTCCTTGGCACGCAGCACGATGATGGTTTCAGGGTCCAGCTCGATGGCGCTACTGTTAGCGCCTTCATCCAGCACTTCCGGGCTGAATGCGGCGGTCACCACGGCCCTGTTAGCCGCGACCCCTTCACCGCCGTCACGGCCAAATGGCGCCGAGGTGTGCACAGTGAGCTTGAGGTCAGACGCCGGCTGAGCCAGGTCGGACGCTTCGAACGCCGCATCCTCCAACTGCTTGGTGGCTTCGACGAAACGCTGCTCGACCTGCTGAGTCTTCAGCTCGCGGGTCAGCTTGTCCTTCAGGCTGGCAAAAGTCGGCACCTCAGGTGCTTCAACCCCCAGCAGCTTGATCAAGTGCCAACCAAAGGTGGTGCGCACCGGTGCCGAGACCTGGTCTTTGTTCAACGCGTACAGGGCGGTTTCGAAATCCGGATCGTAAACGCCAGGGCCGGCGAAACCGAGGTCGCCGCCGTTGCTGGCCGAACCAGGGTCCTGGGAGAACTCCTTGGCCAAGGCTTCGAACTTCTCACCTTTGGCCAGGCGTGCCTGGATTTCTTCGATCTTCGCTTTCGCCTGAGCGTCGGTGACCTTGTCGTTGACTTCAATAAGGATATGCGCGGCACGACGCTGTTCAGCGAGGTTGGCGATTTCCTTTTGATAAGCCGCCTGCAGCTCATCGTCCTTGACATTGACCTGATCAAAGAAGGACGACTTCTTCAACTCGAGGTAATCGATGACCACTTGGTCAGGGGTCATGAACTCTTTGGCGTGCTGATCGTAGTAGGCCTTGACCTCCTCGTCGGTCAGCTTCACCGCTGCAGGATTGGCCTTGATGTTGACGGTGGCGAAATCGCGGGTCTGTTTCTCCAGACGGGCAAAAGCCAGCACCTCGGCGTCGGTTACGAAACCACTGCCGGCGATACCTGCGCGAACCTGGCCGATAAGCATTTCTTGCGTCAGCATCTGACGGAATTGCAAACGGGTATAGCCCAGTTGACGAATCACCTGATCAAATCGTTCTGGACTGAATTTGCCATCCACCTGGAATTCCGGTGTCTGCAGGATCACCTGATCCAGCGCGGCTTCAGAGAAGCCAAACTTGGAATCGGCGGCACCTTGAAGCAGCAGCTTGCGATCGATAAGACCCTTGAGGGCCGCCTCGCGCAGCAGTTTTTCGTCCAGCAGCGAAGCATCGAAATCTTTGCCCAGCTGTTGCATCAGCTGGCGCCGTTGCATGTCGACGGCCTGGCTCAGTTCGGTCTGGGTGATGGTTTCACCGTTGACCTTGGCCACGTCCTGCTTGGTGTTGGTCGAAGCCTGGAAAATCGCTTCGATACCGGTGAACGCCATCAATGCGACGATGATCCCGATAATGGTCTTGGCAATCCAGCCTTGTGAATTGTCCCTGATATTTTGCAGCATGCGTCCCCCAGAAACGGTTGAACTTCAAAAATTGGCAACCGTGGAGCGTGGGTAGAGTCCGGATAGAAGAAAGGCGCATCCGAGGATGCGCCTTCTCGTAACTGGCGGAGCGGACGGGGGTTTGAACCCACACCCCCGGCGTGGCGACCCAATGGATACGTGGGTCAGCTGCCGCTCCGCTGCCAGGCCAGACCTGCGTCTGACCCGGGTAGGTAAGGCTTGATCGAAACTTAGTTGACGGCTTCTTTCAGGGCTTTACCGGCTTTGAAACCTGGTTTCTTGGCAGCAGCGATTTGCAGTGCTTTGCCAGTCTGTGGGTTGCGGCCAGTGCGAGCTGGGCGGTCAGTCACAGAGAAAGTACCGAAGCCTACCAGTACCACGGAGTCGCCGGCCTTAAGAGCGCCAGTGACGGATTCGATTACTGCATCCAGCGCACGGCCAGCAGCAGCTTTCGGGATATCAGCGGATGCAGCGATAGCATCAATCAGTTCCGACTTGTTCACTCTAAGTCCCCTTATATATCTATTGAGTATGATTCTAAGTTTTTTGGTGAAAGCAAAAACCAGTGCTGAATGGCCTACAGACACTTAAGAGCCGCTTTATAACAAGGGCTCTAAAAAGCTGTCAAGGAAGCCTCCAGGCTTATTCGCATTAATGCGTGCTAATTCTTTCCTTGGAATCAGACTCTCGTTTTTCGTCCTTAGCAACTATCTCCGGGGCCACATCCGGCAAGGGCTCCGGCGCGTATTGCAGCGCAATTTGCAGGACCTCGTCAATCCATTTAACGGGTTTAATCTGAAGATCTTGCTTGATATTGTCAGGAATTTCCTTCAAGTCGCGAACATTCTCTTCAGGAATGATCACTGTCTTGATTCCACCCCGGTGCGCGGCAAGCAATTTCTCTTTCAGACCACCAATGGCCAATACTTGACCACGCAGAGTAATTTCCCCAGTCATGGCTACATCAGCGCGTACCGGAATACCGGTCAATGCCGACACCAGCGCGGTGCACATGCCCACGCCGGCGCTTGGACCATCCTTCGGG
This sequence comes from Pseudomonas sp. efr-133-TYG-23, assembly GCF_030209215.1. Taxonomy (NCBI): domain Bacteria; kingdom Pseudomonadati; phylum Pseudomonadota; class Gammaproteobacteria; order Pseudomonadales; family Pseudomonadaceae; genus Pseudomonas; species Pseudomonas sp. efr-133-TYG-23. Next base: position 61,428 of record NZ_JARVSL010000051.1, read on the forward strand.
GTCGCCCCTTCCGGCATATGGATATGGGTGTCGTGCTTCTCGTGGAAGTCCAAGGGAATCCCCAGGCTCCGAGCGCGACTGCGCACCACGGTCTGCGCGGCGGTGATGGACTCGACCATCACATCGCCCAGGGAACCGGTCTTGATCAACTGGCCCTTGCCAGGGATCACCGCAGCCTCAATGGTCAGCAGCTCACCCCCCACTTGAGTCCACGCCAAACCCGTCACCTGCCCGACCTGATCCTGCTGCTCAGCCAGCCCGTAACGGAATTTGCGCACGCCCAGGAAGTGCTCTAGGGAGTCGGCCGTGACCTTCACCGCGAAGCGTTTTTCCAAAGCATGCTCTTTGACCGCCTTGCGGCAGATCTTCGCGATCTGGCGCTCAAGCCCCCGCACACCGGCCTCGCGGGTGTAGTAACGCACGATGTCGCGAATCGCTTCGACCTCGAACTCAATCTCGCCCTTCTTCAGGCCATTGGCCGATGTCTGCTTGGGCGCGAGGTACTTGACCGCGATGTTGATCTTCTCGTCTTCGGTGTAACCCGGCAGACGAATCACCTCCATCCGATCCAGCAGCGCCGGCGGAATATTCATGGAGTTGGAGGTGCACAGGAACATGACGTCGGATAAGTCGTAATCGACTTCGAGGTAATGGTCGTTGAAATTGTGGTTTTGCTCAGGATCGAGAACCTCGAGCAAGGCCGAGGCCGGATCGCCACGCATGTCGCTGCCCATCTTGTCGATTTCATCGAGCAAGAACAGCGGATTGCGCACGCCGACTTTGGTCATCTTTTGAATCAATCTTCCTGGCATCGAACCGATATAGGTGCGGCGATGGCCACGAATTTCCGCTTCATCCCGCACGCCACCCAGGGCCATGCGGACGAATTTACGGTTGGTGGCATTGGCGATGGATTCGGCCAGAGAGGTCTTGCCCACGCCAGGCGGCCCGACCAGGCACAGCACCGGCCCGCGGATTTTCTTCACGCGCTTCTGTACGGCGAGGTATTCAAGGATGCGCTCCTTGACCTCTTCAAGGCCGTAGTGGTCGGCGTCGAGAATGTCTTCGGCGCGGGCCAGGTCCAGGCGCACCTTGGTCTGAGCCTTCCACGGCACCTGCACCAGCCAGTCGATGTAGGAGCGCACAACGGTGGCTTCGGCCGACATCGGCGACATTTGCTTGAGCTTGTTCAGCTCGGCGGTGGCTTTGGTCAATGCATCTTTAGGTAGACCTGCGGCATCGATGCGCTTTTTCAGCTCTTCGATTTCGTTGTGGCCTTCCTCGCTGTCGCCGAGCTCTTTCTGAATGGCCTTCATCTGCTCATTCAGGTAGTACTCACGCTGGCTGCGTTCCATCTGCTTCTTAACGCGGCCACGAATGCGCTTTTCAACCTGCAGCAGGTCGATTTCAGCATCCAACAACGCCAGCACATGCTCGACGCGAGCCGGCAGGTCGATGATTTCGAGGATGTCCTGCTTCTGCTCGATCTTCAGCGCCATATGGGCAGCCATGGTATCGACCAGGCGGCTGGGTTCATCAATGCTATTAAGAGAAGATAGGACTTCAGCCGGGACTTTCTTGCCCAACTGTACATACTGCTCGAATTGCGAGAGCAGACTGCGTACGAACACTTCAGACTCGCGCTCCGGGGCCTCGATCTCATCGATCAACGCCACCTCGGCACGTAGGTGGCCATCCACCTCCATGAAGCGTTCCACCGCGCCGCGTTGCTCGCCTTCCACCAGCACCTTGACGGTGCCATCCGGCAGTTTGAGCAATTGCAGAACAGTAGCAACAGTGCCGACCCGATACAGGGCGTCTTCGCCTGGATCATCATCAGCTGGATTTTTCTGGGCCAACAGCAGGATCTGCTTGTCGCCCGTCATCGCGGCCTCGAGGGCTTCGATAGACTTCTCGCGCCCCACGAACAGCGGGATAACCATGTGCGGATAGACGACAACATCACGCAACGGCAGGAGAGGCAATTCGATGGTGGTCTTCATGATTTCGCCTCTATGACAGTTCAAAAGTAAGCATGAAGCCAAGATGGGGGCTGCATGCAAAAAAAACAAGCTTATTGCCGGCAGTTAAACGCAGTAAGAACCTACAAAAAAACAAAGGGGCCCCTGGAGGCCCCTTTGTCTGTACCGAAACCGCGAAACGCTTACGCGTCTGGCGCAGCCTTGGCAGCCGGCTCACTGTTTTCATAGATATACAGTGGCTTGGACTTACCCTCTATAACGCTTTCGTCGATCACCACTTTACTCACCTCGGACTGCGAGGGGATTTCATACATGGTGTCGAGCAACACACCTTCGAGGATCGAGCGCAAACCGCGCGCACCGGTCTTACGCTCCAGTGCCCGCTTCGCTACAGATTTGAGCGCATCGGTACGGAACTCGAGGTCTACACCTTCCATTTCGAAAAGCTTGGCGTATTGCTTGGTCAGGGCGTTTTTCGGCTCGGTGAGGATCTGAATCAGAGCAGCCTCATCCAGCTCATCCAATGTAGCCAGGACCGGCAGACGGCCGACAAATTCCGGGATCAGACCGAACTTGACCAAATCGTCAGGCTCGACTTCACGCAGGGACTCGCCCACTTTCTTACCTTCTTCCTTGCTGCGCACTTCCGCACTGAAACCGATGCCGCCACGGGTGGAACGGTTTTGAATAACCTTTTCCAGACCGGAGAACGCACCGCCACAGATGAACAGAATATTACGTGTATCAACCTGAAGGAATTCCTGCTGCGGGTGCTTGCGGCCACCTTGCGGCGGTACGGATGCAACCGTGCCTTCAATCAGTTTCAACAGCGCTTGCTGCACACCCTCACCGGACACGTCCCGGGTGATGGACGGGTTGTCGGATTTGCGCGAAATCTTGTCGATTTCGTCGATGTAGACAATACCCATCTGGGCCTTCTCTACATCGTAATCACATTTTTGCAGCAATTTCTGAATGATGTTCTCGACGTCCTCGCCCACGTAGCCAGCCTCGGTGAGGGTGGTCGCGTCAGCGATGGTGAAGGGAACGTTCAGCAGGCGAGCGAGGGTCTCCGCAAGCAGGGTCTTACCCGAACCTGTGGGACCGATCAGCAAGATGTTGCTCTTGCCGAGTTCGACCTCTTCACCTTTCTTGTCACGCTGATTCAAGCGCTTGTAGTGGTTGTACACCGCTACGGCCAGAATCTTCTTGGCGCGCTCTTGACCGATCACATACTGGTCAAGAATGCCGCTGATTTCTTTGGGCGAAGGCAATTTATGCGCGCTGCTTTCGGCCTGGGCTTCCTGCACCTCCTCGCGGATGATGTCATTGCACAGGTCGACGCACTCGTCGCAGATAAAGACCGAGGGGCCGGCAATCAATTTGCGTACTTCATGCTGGCTTTTGCCACAGAAGGAGCAATAGAGCAGCTTGCCGTTGTCCTCGCCGTTGCGGGTGTCAGTCATTCGTTCGATCCAAATCCGATAGGCTTGCAACACAAGATGAAGGCTTATGCGGGCTTTTTCAAGCCCGCCGATGATCGGCTACGCCGACCCACCTTATTTTGAGCGGCTTATATTATGCGGGGCGGTGGTCAATCACTGCGTCGATCAACCCGTATTCACGCGCCATTTCCGCACTCATGAAATTGTCACGGTTGGTATCACGCTCGATTTCTTCCAGCGTGCGACCACTGTGCTTGGCCATCAGCGTATTCAAACGCTCGCGGATGAAGAGGATTTCCTTGGCGTGGATCTCGATATCCGACGCCTGACCCTGGAAACCACCCAATGGCTGGTGAATCATCACGCGGGAGTTCGGCAGACAGAAACGCTTGCCCGGAGCACCCGCAGTCAGCAGGAATGCGCCCATGCTGCACGCCTGGCCGATACAAGTGGTCGACACGTTTGGCTTGATGAACTGCATGGTGTCGTAGATCGACATGCCCGCAGTCACCGAACCACCCGGCGAGTTGATGTAAAGATGGATGTCCTTGTCCGGGTTTTCCGCTTCAAGGAACAGCAGTTGCGCGCAAATCAGGTTGGCCATGTAGTCCTCTACCGGACCAACCAGAAAGATCACTCGCTCCTTGAGCAGGCGCGAGTAGATGTCGTAGGCGCGTTCGCCACGAGCGGACTGCTCGACAACCATCGGGACCAGGCCGCCGGCGGCCTGGATATCAGAGTTCTGCTGAATATAGGAATTACGGAACATGCTCTGCAGTTACTCCCAAATAGTCATGTCTTGAAAACGCATAAGCCAGCGCGAGGCTGGCTTATGGTTGTATTTCCAACGAGTTGGACAATCAGTCGGCTTGTGCTGCTTCCGCCGGTTTGACTGCTTCTTCGTAAGAGACCGCTTTATCGGTCACCTTAGCCTTCTGCAGAACAGTATCCACAACTTGTTCTTCCAGCACAACCGAACGTACTTCGTTCAGTTGCTGGTCGTTCTTGTAGTACCAAGCCACGACCTGCTCAGGCTCCTGGTAGGCCGAAGCCATCTCCTGGATCATTTCACGAACGCGATCTTCGTCAGGCTTGAGATCAAATTGCTTGACCACTTCAGCCACGATCAAACCCAGCACTACGCGACGCTTGGCTTGCTCTTCGAACAGCTCGGCAGGCAGTTGATCAGGCTTGATGTTGCCACCAAACTGCTGAACCGCTTGAACGCGCAGGCGATCCACTTCATTGGACAGCAGAGCCTTAGGTACTTCGATCGGGTTGGCGGCCAGCAGACCGTCCATGACTTGGTTCTTCACCTTGGACTTGATGGCCTGGCGCAGCTCACGCTCCATGTTCTTGCGAACTTCGGCGCGGAAACCTTCGATGCCGGTTTCTTTAATACCGAACTGAGCGAAGAACTCTTCATTCAGCTCTGGCAGCTTAGGCTCGGAAACGCTGTTGACGGTCACGGTGAACTCGGCGGTTTTACCGGCCAGGTCCAGGTTCTGATAGTCAGCCGGGAAGGTCAGGTTCAAAACGCGCTCTTCGCCGGCTTTAGCGCCAACCAGGCCATCTTCGAAACCAGGGATCATGCGGTTGGAACCCAACACCAGTTGAGTGCCCTTGGCAGAACCGCCAGCGAATACTTCGCCGTCAACCTTGCCAACGAAATCGATGTTCAGTTGGTCTTCGTTCTGGGCGGCACGCTCGACCACTTCAAAACGGGTGTTCTGCTTGCGCAGGATTTCCAGCATGTTGTCCAGATCGGAATCGGCCACTTCAGCGCTCAGGCGCTCGATAGCGATACCCTCGAAGCCGGCAACTTCGAATTCAGGGAACACTTCGAATACGGCTACGTATTCCAGGTCCTTGCCTGCTTCCAGGGACTTAGGCTCGATCGAAGGCGAGCCGGCTGGGTTCAGCTTTTGCTCGACAACGGCTTCGTAGAAAGAAGCCTGAATGACGTCACCAACAGCTTCCTGACGCGCATCGGCACCAAAACGACGCTTGATTTCGCTCATCGGCACTTTGCCTGGACGGAAACCAGCGATCTTGGCCTTCTGGGCAGTCTGCTGCAGACGCTTGTTGACCGCAGTCTCGATACGCTCTGCCGGCACGGTGATGCTCAGGCGGCGCTCGAGAGCAGTAGTATTTTCAACAGAAACTTGCATGGATATTCCTCGTTGCACAGACGTTAGCCGGCCATTTCCGACCCCAATCAAGGGCATGCATTCTAGTGGGTCAAACTCAAGAAGTCACCCTACTGGAAATATGCTCGCAAACAGCCGGCAATTTATCGGCACGAGAGCACTGCTGCTCCTCGCCCCGCTGACAAATACAGCCAATCATGCCAGGGCTCTGTGCCGCCTCTTCTATATATAGAAGAGGCCATCACTTCCATCCCTGACACTGCGACCCGGTAGCTACGGCCGCCCACGATCCGAACCGCTAAAACCAAAAAAGGCGCCAGACTGTTAAATCTGGCGCCTTTCGAATATGGGGTGGACGAAGGGGATCGAACCCTCGACAACGGGAGTCACAATCCCGTGCTCTACCAACTGAGCTACGCCCACCATATTGCGTTAACAAAGAAACCAAACCACTTCTTTGTTGAGCCCTGCTCGATCTTACGACCGAACAAAGCTTTGATTGGTGCGGATGAAGAGACTCGAACTCTTACGCCTTGCGGCGCTGGAACCTAAATCCAGTGTGTCTACCAATTCCACCACATCCGCGCTTGAAGCTCTTAAAGCAAAGGCGCCAGACTGTAAAATCTGGCGCCTTTCAAAATATGGGGTGGACGAAGGGGATCGAACCCTCGACAACGGGAGTCACAATCCCGT